>JBGSHR010000181.1:0-9323 GCA_041752155.1 Thiobacillaceae bacterium
GCCCGCCCGCGACGCGAAAACGCACCAGCTTGTCGCGCGCCTTCTTGAACTCGCCTGACTCGGCGCGCGAATGGGAAGTGAGGGCGTAGACATGGCCCGCCGGGTCCAGCGCCAGGGCCTCCAGGTCATCCAGCTTCCACACCGCGTCGTCGGCATCCAGAGGCGGCAGCAGGGGCGCGGCCTGCACCCGGCCATCGGCGGCGATGGTCACCAGGCTGAAGGGATGGGCCTTTTCATCCTCCACCACCAGGAAGCGCCCATCCGGCAACTGCTGGATGGCGGAGGGCTCGTAGAGGCCGGTGAGGGGGAGGAATTCGGTCTGCTGCTCAGCCATGGGATCACGCCGCTTCAACCGGCCAGTGCATTACTTCGGGACTGCCGCCGGAAATCGGGCGGGGCACCGATTCCAGCATCAGCACATTGACGTCGCTGGGGTTCATCCCGACAGCCGCTCATCCAGCATCGGCATGGCCAAGGCCCGCTCGCGCGGACTGCCGCCGCGCACGGCATCGAACAGCACCAGCAATTCATACAGGGCAGGATTGCGCCCCGCCGCCTCGGGCACAGTGGGATACAGCGGATAAAACGCCTCGCCCCGCACCGTGCCGTTCTTGTAAGGCCACACCGGCGCCGGTTCGCTGGGCTGGACGATCTTGTCCACCAGGGGCGCCGCCGCGTACCCCGTCGGCATGCCGCGCGACAGACTGCCCCGAGTGGCGGGAAAGGCGTAACGCGCGCCGTTCAGCACGAACTGACGCAAGGCCTCGCGCACCACGGAAGCCTTGCCCGCCTGGTCCTTGCGCGCCAACTGCGCCAGCACGGCACGCTCCACGCCGGCATGGATTTCGGAAGCGGTCAGGCTCAACTCGGCCGCCAGCGCGGCATAGGTCGGCGCCGGCCCCGACTCCAGGGAAAGCCGCAACAACACGACCAAATCCTGGGGACGAAGGACAACCTGAGGGTTGGATTTTGCGTTTGCCATGCGCCGTATTCTCTATTCGCGAATGGAGAATGTCGAGATTATTTCCTTTAGAGTCAAGGTCGTTCATCGATTACTACTACATTCACAACAGAAATAATCGAGCCTGACCCCTGCCGCTGGTGGAGCGGGAGGCGGTGAACTTGGGTTACCACTTGGCCAATTCAGCTTGGAAGAGCGGCCGAACGTCCGCTTTGAGTCCGATATCCATGAGACCTGATGCTTCCAGCTCCAGCCAGAGTTGCAAACCAGACTTGATGCCGTAATTGTCCCGCTCTCGATCAACTGCCTTGAGAAAGGCATCGGGCCGGAGCGCCATGTCTTCCGGGTCCCATCTCTTCGGCCCAAGCCCCCAGATGCCCTCGCCCTGCCATCCCAGAAGGGTTTCACCCTGATACAAGCGCTGGATTTCTTTCCAAGGCATGTAAATGCCATGCACGAAAACATTGCGCCTCCAGGCAATCGCGACGCAGGCCGTCAAATAGGCGCGGGCCTTCCAATAGGCGAACAGCCAGTCGTTGCAAAGGTGATAGCGGTAAATCGGCTTGTCGCCGACGGCCCCGACGGTTTCTTGCAAGATAAGCAGCCCCTCGGCGTATCCACCCGCCACCTCAGGGGCAATGAGGACACCGATGATTTGCCCTTCTGGATTGTCCGCCAGCAACTTGTCGAGGAACGCGGCAAACCATTCTGGGTGCTTGTAGAAGTCATGGCAGGGATGGATTTGCGGCTCCGCCCCATCCAGCCATTCCCGGCGTACCGAGAACCGTGCGCAGGCGGCTTCCAGGACAGGCTCGTCGAGTTTGGACAGGAGCGAAACATCATCTTGTACATCCCGCACAGTCAGGCCGTGGCCTATGAAACGCGGAATCTGGTTGCGATGTACGCCGTGGCTTTCGAACAGGCGGATGAATCGCGTGGCAACGGTCTCGGTCGGCTTGGCCCGCTTTCCTCTGATCCAGCTCCAGAACTTCCCGAGCTTTTCCAGACTGGTGATGGTAGCCAAGACCTCGCCGACACCAATCACGCCACCACCTCTCCGGGCTGTGAGGTCAGTTCGGCGACAACGGCTTGCATGAGTGTTTCGGCGGTGGTACGGGAGGTGGCGAGCTTGGTTTCCAACTGGTCCACCAGGGCCATGAGTTGATCGACCTTGGCGACGATGCGGCGTTGTTCAGCGAGGGGGGGCAACGGAACCGGCAAATTGCACATCACTTCACGACCTATATTTTTCATGGAGCTACTCGTGCCTGAAGCATTCCTGGCGTAATAGTCACGCGCGAAATCCGACGAGTTCGCAAGGTTGATGAAGCGTTTTTCGATGTCATCTGGGAAAGTAAAACGAACAATTTTGTCGCTCATCATCAACTGGGGCGGCGTTTTCTCGACCACCACGCTTCTAGCAACGAGCTCCTCCGTGTTGGCGCGGGAAAGGAGGAAATCTCCCGGTTTGACTTCGCATTCCACCCGCCCCGACATACCAGAGGGAAGAGCTTTGTTTTCATCTGGCTGAAACACGCCCCAGGAAACGGCACTCACCTTCAACACCCCCCAGTCGGTTCCGGAGCGCTGTTCTGAATGGCATTGTGGGCTCCAACCCGAGTCGCTTTTCAGGGAAATATTGCCAAGGCACACCCACGACCAAAAATCAGGTAGCTCGTAGGGCATGTCCTCTATTTCAACCTGCCCATATTCCTTAGCCTTGGCCGTTCGGCGCAGACCAGCTATCCGAGTGATCAGTTCCGAAGCGGGTTCGTCATTCGGGTCTTGCGGGATGAGCTTGCCTTGCACCGCGAGGGTAAGGATGGTTTTGCGGAGGTCGGCGGGGGTGATGGGGTAGGACGGGTGGAAAAGAAAGTCGAGGTTGGCCGGGGTGGGGGCTTCGGCGAAGCGGGCGAGGGACGCGCGGGTGAGGGCGGCGTGGCGGGTGTCGCGTTCCTGCTGCTGTGCCTCCAGCCGATCACACAAGGCCATCAACTCGTCCACCTTCGCCACGATGCGCTGTTGCTCGGCGAGGGGAGGTAGGGCGATTGGGATGCTGTTCATCTTCGCCTGATTCATCTTCGGCTGCGCGGAGCCAGTGACGTAGGGCTCAAGATTGATAGCGTTGATATGCAGTTCGATGTACCGAAGAAAATTTTCGGATATTCCGTCGAGAACGTGGGCGTGGTTGTTTACCCAATAGCGGCCCCGTGCCATGAACGCTATCGGTGTAGAGCGATTGATGAGATTTGCGCCGTCTTCTCCAATGAGCAAGAGTGGTTTGTCGAAGAGGTAGCGGTCGATCTTGTCGATGACGCCGGAAGCGCCGTAGTAATCGTAAGTCTTCGCTTTGGTGGCTCGTTCTTCCTTGCAGACAGGTATACGTTCCCCATCGCGATTAACCACCACGTCGCCGAAACGCACCCAAGTCCAACTCAGAGGAATATCAAAATCACCTTCTTCCGGGGGCATTGGAGTAACAGTGGCTGGCCCGCGAAGCTTCCCCTCCTGTGATAGCGCGGCTCTATGCGCAGCAATGCTATTGAGCAATGCGCTTGCTGGTTCGTCTTTGGGGTCTTGGGGAACAAGTTTCCCTCTAACAGCCAAGTGCCTCACCCACTCCCGCATCTTCCCCACCGCCCCCGGCGCCTCCGCGAACAGCTCGAACTTCTCGAAAAACGTCTCCAGCCTCATGCGCCGGTTTCCAAGGAGCAGCCAGGAACAAGGCTGAAGCCACGAGGCCGTTCGTGGTGAGTCCTGAGCTGGTCGAAGGATCGAACCATGAACGGCTTGGTGAGACGTCCTTCGACAGGCTCAGGACGAACGGTTTTTTTCGGCGCTTTCCTCATGCTCAATTGGCCAGAAGGCTTCAGGCCAATGTTCCGGGTTGGCAGGGACCAGCCGGATTGGGCGGCTTCGATTTCGTAGAAATTGCGCTCCTGGGAGTTCTTGATGGTGAGCAGCAGGACGTAGTGGGACCAGGAGAGGGGGAAGGGAGTCGAAAAATTGGCCGGTCTGGCCGGCGTGACGTCGGTTCCCGTGTCGGCCTGAAAATTTCCGCGAAGGCTTCGCGGAAATTCGATGCCGCGATCGTTCCAGGCGCTATAGAAATTCCGCATTCGGGCAAGGTTGTCCTCCGAGAAACCCTTGCCGAATTCTTCCGTGAGCCGCACGGAGATCGCTTTCAGCAGGGCCTTGCCGTATTCCGCCCGCCGCTCCCCTTGTTGCTCGTGTTCGACGATGCGGCGGCCTATCTCGAAATTGGTCAGCACCTGAAGGGTGTTGACTGTCTGGGCGGCGGCGTGGCGAGCGGATTGGATGAGACCGCGTAGCTCGGCGACGAGGGGGGCAGGTTCGCCGCTGGCGGAGGGGGTGACCGGGTTCATCGGGATAAGGCCTCGCGCAGTTGCGCCTTCAACGCCGCACGGGTTTCGGCGATCTGGGCCAGCAGCTTTTCGTATTCCGGCAGCAGGTGGTCCACGTCGCCGGGGCCTTCGTCGGGGCGGTGGGGGTTCTTCAGGTCCAGGTTGTAGTTGCCGGCCTTGATGGTCTCGATGGGGACGCGCCAGGCCTGTTCGTTTTCCACGCGGCAGTTCCACCAGGCGCGTTCCGGCTCGAACTCCTCGATGCGGATGGGCTTGCCCTTGTTGTAGGACTTGGCGCCGGTTGGATAGGGGTGCTCGTAGTACCAGACCTCGGTGGTGGGCTGGCCCTTGGTGAAGAACAGCAGGTTGGTGCGGATGCCGGTGTAGGGATTGAACACGCCGTTGGGCAGCCGGACGATGGTGTGCAGGTTGCACTCGGTGAGCAGGGCTTCCTTGATGCGGGTCTTCACGCCTTCGCCGAACAGGGTGCCGTCGGGCAGCACCAGGCCGGCGCGACCGCCGGGCTTGAGCAGCTTCATGATGAGGACCAGGAACAGGTCGGCGGTTTCGCGGGTGCGGAATTCGGCCGGGAAGTTGGCCTCGATGCCGTCTTCCTCCATGCCGCCGAAGGGCGGGTTGGTGACGATGCAATCGACCCGTTCGCGGGGGGACCAGTCGCGCAGGGGCCGGGCCAGGGTGTTGTCGTGGCGGACGTTGGCGGGCACGTCGATGCCGTGGAGCATGAGGTTGGTCATGCACAGCACGTGGGGCAGGTGCTTTTTCTCGATGCCGGAGAAGCAGTCCTGGAGGGTCTGTTCGTCGGCCTCGGTCTTGGCCTGCTTGCGCAGGTGCTCGATGGCACAGGTGAGGAAGCCGCCGGTGCCGCAGGCGGGGTCCATGAGGGTTTCGCCCAGTTGCGGGTTCACCTGTTCGACGATGAACTGGGTGACGGCGCGGGGGGTATAGAACTCGCCCGCGTTGCCGGCGGATTGCAGGTCCTTGAGGATTTTTTCGTAGATGTCGCCGAACATGTGGCGGTCATCGGAGGCGTTGAAGTCGATGCCGTTGATCTTGTTGATCACCTGGCGCATGAGGGTGCCGTTCTTCATGTAGTTGTTGGCATCCTCGAAGGCCATGCGGATCAGGCCGGCGATCTTGTCGGCGCCGCCGGGCAGGGCCTTGAGTCGGGGCAGCAGGGTGTTGTTGACGAAGTCGAGCAGGGCCTCACCGGTGATGCCCTCCTCGTCCGTGGCCCAGTTGCACCAGCGCAGATGCTGGGGCAGCGGCGACTTGTAGTGGTCGCGCAGGAGTTCGAGTTCCTTTTCCCGGTCGTCGAAGATTTTCAGGAAGAACATCCAGCCGAGCTGTTCCAGGCGCTGGGCGTCGCCGTAGGTGCCGGCGTCCTTGCGCATGATGTCCTGGATGGATTTGACGAGGTTGGAGACGTTGGGCATGGGTTAGCGTTGATTTTCAGGTGGTCGTGCTGGTCGTCGTGGTTCGGAGAAACGCGCTCTGTCTTTCGATATGTCCACCTGCGTGGGAACGACGCAATGGGTGGCTGCGCGCCGCTGGTTATTGGTTACAGGGCTTCACGCGGCAGCCTTTTCATCTGCTACGGCCTTGCCTTTTTTCCCACGCTTTGGCGTAGCGGGTACGAGTTCGATCTTGAGGGTGCAGCCCACGGCGGCGGCGTATCTCTTGAGCGAGGCCACCGACGGCGCATGCTTGCCGGCGGACTCCAGCCGGGAGATGGCGCTCTTGGTGGTGCCCATGAGGGCCGCGACCGCCTCTTGGGTCAGGCCGGCGCGGGCACGGGCCGCCAGCATTTCATGGGCAAGCTCGTATTCGACCTCCAGCGCCTCGTAGGCCTCGTTGAAACCCTGGCGCTTGGCGGCCTTTTCGAGGAACGCCTTGTGGTCATGGCGCACGGGTTGGAATTTCAGATCAGCCATTTTGAATCTCCTTCAATCGCTTCCGGGCGAGCTTGATTTCATGGTCTGGCGTTTGTTGCGACTTCTTGATGAAGGCGTGCAGCACGATTACCCGCCGACCGACGAGGAAACAGTAGAACGCCCGGCCGATACCCGAGCGGCCCCGGGGCCGCAGCTCGAACAGGCCATCGCCGAATGCTCGCGAATAAGGCAGTTTCAGGTTGGGGCCATGCTCCACGAGCAATTCGACGATGCGCGCGTAGTCCGCGAGGACATCGACGGGCCAGGATTCGATCTCGGCCAGCACTCGTCCATGAAAGTACTCAACGAAAAATGCCATGGGCGCAGGTTAGCAATTGTGAGAACTTTGATCAATGCGACAGCGGACCAGCCAGGTGCCCGATGTGGTCGTCTCGGTCATGGTCAGGCTGCCTTGGAATAGAGCGCGACTTCCAGTTCGCGGATAGCGGCGAGATAACTTTCCTTGCCGCCGAACAGCTTGACGATCTCGATGGGCGTGCCGAAGGCGGTGAGCGGGTCGACCTTTAGGATGTCCAGGGACTCGACGCTGCGGATACCGCCGTCGGCGTACTTGTCCAGCAGGGCATCCAGCACAGCGCGGGTCTGCTCGCCGTATTGGGCGAAGACGTGGCGTTTGCGGACCTTGTCGGCCCGCTCGCGCCGGGTGAGCGGCGGCTGGTCGAAGGCGACGTGGCAGACCAGGTCAAAGGCGTCATAGTCGCGGCCCACCTGGTCGGCGAGTTCGTCCAGGAAGACGCCCTGGCCGGCCAGTTCTTCGACGATGGCCTGTTTACGCTCGGCGTCGTTCCAGGCGTTGAGGAAGGCGTTGAGGGAGGTGTAGGCCTTGCGCACGGTGTTGCGGGTGTAGTCCTTGAGGGACTCGGTGATGAGCTTGCCGTGCTCGTCCAGGTACTGGACCCGCTCGGTGGCGACGGTGACCTCCACGTCGTCTACGTAGTACTTCCGGGGTGGTTCGCCGGCGACTGGTGGCTCGAAAGAGCCCGGCGGTTCGTAGATCACCTCGCCCTGCCATTCTTCTTCCCCTGATGCTTCATCGGGTGGGACGGGCGTCTGGTCGGGGCCGGGTTCGTAGATCTGCACCGGATCGCCGTCGAAGGCCGGGTCCGCGAACAACGCGGTGGCCCGCTTGAAATCCATGATGGTGAAGAAAAACTTGTTGTAGTCCTCGTTGATGCGGGTGCCCCGGCCGATGATCTGCTTGAACTCGGTCATGGAGTTGATGCGCTTGTCGAGGACGATGAGGTGGCAGGTCTGGGCGTCGACGCCGGTGGACATCAGTTGCGAGGTGGTGGCGATGACCGGAAAGGGGGATTCGGGGTCGATGAAGTTGTCGAGTTGGGCCTTGCCCTCGTCGTTGTCGCCGGTGATGCGCATGACGTAGCGCTTGTTGGCGGCAGCCAGGTCGGCATTGGCGTTGACCAGGGCCTGGCGCATGCGCTCGGCGTGGTCGATGTTCTCGCAGAAGACGATGGTCTTGGCGTAGCGGTCGGTGGCCTTGAGGAATTCGGTGATCTTGGCGGCGACGACTTCGGCGCGTTTTTCCAGGATCAGATTCCGGTCGAAGTCGCGTTCGTTGTATTCCCGGTCTTCGATTTCGTGGCCGTACTTGTCGAGCTTGCCCTTCTCGGGGCGCCAGCCGTCTAGGTCCTTATCCAGGCCAATGCGCACCACCTTGTAGGGCGCCAAGAAACCATCGGCAATGCCTTGCCTGAGGGAATAGGTGTAGATGGGATCGCCGAAGTAGTGGATGTTGGAGACTTCCTTGGTCTCCTTGGGCGTGGCGGTGAGACCGATCTGGGTGGCGGTGGAGAAATACTTGAGCACCTCGTGCCAGGCCGCGTCCTCGGCCGCGCTGCCCCGATGGCACTCATCGACGATGATGAGATCGAAGAAATCGGGTGAGAACTGCTTGTAGATGTTCCGTTCTTCCTCGGTGCCGGTCACCGCCTGGTAAAGCGACAGGTAGATCTCGTAGGACTTGTCCACCGAGCGGTTGGTGATCTTGGTCATCGCCTGACCGAAGGGCTTGAAGTCGTTGGTCTTGGTCTGGTCGGCGAGGATGTTGCGGTCAACCAGGAAGAGGATGCGTTTCCTGGCACCCGATTTCCACAACCGCCAGATGATCTGGAAGGCCGTGTAGGTCTTGCCGGTGCCGGTGGCCATGACCAGCAGGATGCGGTTGTCGCCGCGGGCGATGGCCTCGACCGTGCGGTTGATGGCGACGAGCTGGTAGTAGCGCGGCGTCTTGCCGGAGCCGTCGTCGTAGTAGTCCTGGGCGGCGATGGTTTCCTGTTCGGCGCTGTAGCCCTTGGCTTGGCGGTAGCGCGCCCAGAGTTCTGCCGGGGAGGGGAACCCATCGAGGGGGATTTCACGCTCGACAACCCCGTTGGCGCCGGTGCGGTCATGTTCCAGAAAGGCGTCACCGTTGCAGCTGTAGGCAAAAGGAACATCGAGGGTTTCAGCGTATTCCAGCGCTTGCTGCATGCCGGCGCCAACCGTGTGGTTGTTGTCCTTGGCCTCGACCACTGCGATGGGGATGTTCGGCTTGTAGAACAGCAGGTAGTCGACCTTCTTGGCTTCACCTCGCTTCACCGTCTTGCCGCGCACGATGACGCGGCCCTTGGTGAAGTAGGCTTCTTCCCGTATCTGGGTCATCACGTCCCACTTTTCACCGTTCGCGCCGACGATGGCGGGGGTGATGAACTTGGTGCGGATATCGGCTTCGGTGAGTTCTTTTTTGTTCATGCCTCACTGCCACCGAGAACTGCCTGTGGGTATGTATTGGCTTGTATGGCATCGCAGACGTGCCACCCCGCCGCGCTCAGCAGCTTGTCGATGTTCTCCCTGGCTTGGGCTTCTGGGCTCATTGGCTTTTTTATCGGACTCCGGCCCGCATGCTAATTCACCCACCCCTGTCGGGGTAACCCCCGTGGCTACTAGTCCCTACTTCTTGGGCTTGCTCGCCCCCCGGGCGCGGCGGCTGTTGGCGGGGGGCTGGAAGCGGCCTTTCGGGCCGGCGGCGGT
>JBGSHR010000182.1:0-3258 GCA_041752155.1 Thiobacillaceae bacterium
CTCCCGGGAGTATTTCCTGGAACGCACCGAACACATGCTGGAAAACGCCATCCTGCCCGCCCTCTATCCCCGGGTGAGCCTGGGGGCCGGCCAGCGCTACGCCTCCAAGGGCAGCTACATCGTCCACTTCGCCCATCCGCCCGACCCGGCCCTGTCCCCCTTGGGCGACTACCTCGTGCCCTGAGGGCGCGTCTCCCCGCCGCGAACCCGCCGGCAAAAGGGCGCCGTCCAGCGCCCGATCACTTGGATTTCCCCCAGGCGTGGATGCCGGCGATCCCTTGCCGATCCCCGTGCTCATGTCGATTTTTTTTACACCGGTGTCGCTAATCCCCCACGCGGCGTTTTCGTCCGCGCCGCCCTGGTATTGCATGTCATTGAATTGAAATTAATTGTTCTCCGGCCCTTAAGTCATGGCATGGGTGTTGCTTTGTGTGTTCGTTAAAATACTCAATAAAATCATGTAGTTAAAATATTTATACAGATAAATGGATTACTTAGGCGGCCCTGGTAAAGCCGTCGTGCCGACTCAGGCGGAAATGGCGCGAAGGGATTCTTGGGCTTGTTTGATTCAGAGACCGGGTGGACCTACTTGGGAGGGGTTTATGGATAAAGATCTATTTTTTGGCCAGCCAGCGGAGTGGGTGCGGCAGCTCGATTGGTCGCTGCGGGAGCGGCGCCCTTTGCAACGGCTGGTAGGCATGGCCTGCGCCAAGGAGGCGCGCGGCGAGGATGCCGAATCCAACATCCCTTCCACGAAATGCAGCGACGCCCAGTGCCTGAACGGCAGCATGGTCCGGATCGCCCGCGCCAAGCGGGAATGGGAGTGCACCGCCGACACCCTGCCCCAGTTGGTGCTCATGCTCGACGCCGAGGGGCAGGTGGTGCGCGCCAACCGCACCGTGGAAAGCTGGGGATTGGCCGGGATCGCCGAGGTGCCGGGACGC
Organism: Thiobacillaceae bacterium; assembly: GCA_041752155.1. GTDB lineage: Bacteria > Pseudomonadota > Gammaproteobacteria > Burkholderiales > Thiobacillaceae > PFJX01. Next base: position 945 of record JBGSHR010000182.1, read on the forward strand.
CAGGTGCATGACCTGCTGCATCCCGGCTGCGTCGATCCGTCCTGTTACTTCAGCCGGTTCTGGTCCGAGGCGAAGCACGGCACCCAGGCAGGCACCACGGTCCATTGCGAAAACGATGACCCCATCCTCAAGCGCCACGTCCAGATCCAGGCCCGGCCGACCCTGTACGGCGACGAGCAGCCGGTGGACCCGGGGGCGAGCAGCGTGGTGGTCATCATCCACGACATCACCGACCTGATGCTGGGCGAGCAGGCCCTGCGCATCATGAACAACGAGCTGGGCGAACGGGTGAAGACCCGCACCGAGCAGCTGGAGGGCACCAACCGGCGCATGCAGAAGGAGATCATGGAGCGCTACCTGGCGGAAACGGCCCTGCGCGACAGCCGCGCCCAGTACCGCCGCCTGGTGGAATCCATGCACGAGGGGCTGGCCACCGCCGATGAGCATGGCAACCTCACCTTCGTGAACCGGCACCTCACGGAGCTGCTGGGCTACCGCAGCGAGGAGATGCTGGGCCAGCCCGCGCTGTGTTTCCTGGACGCGGACAGCCAGCCGGTACTGGCCCAGCGCCAGGCCAAGCGGCAGGCGGGCGGCTTCCCCTACGACGAGACGCCCTACGAGGTGGGACTCCTGACCAAGGACGGCCAGCGGGTGTTCGTCAAGGTCTCCCCGCGCGCCATCCAGGACAGCGAGGGCCATTTCGCTGGCAGCTTCGCCGTGGTGACCGACCTGAGCCTGCGGGTCCAGGCGGAAGAGGTGCTGCGCAAGTCCGAGACCGAGCTGAAGCTGCTCTCGGCCCAGCTGCTCACCGCCCAGGAGATGGAACGCAAGCGCATCGCCTCGGAGCTCCACGACGGCATCGGCCAATCCATGAGCGCGGTGAAATTCTGCGTGGAGGAGGCGTCCCGCCAGTTGTCCGGCTGCGATGCCCCCGAGGGCAAGCGCCTGCTGGAGTCCGTGGTGCCGCGCATCCAGGCGGCCATCGAGGAGGTGCGGCGCATCTCCATGGACCTGCGCCCCACCACCTTGGACGACCTGGGCATCCTGCCCACCCTGGCCTGGTTCTGCCGGGAATTCCAGGGCATCTTCCGGGACATCCAGGTGGAAAAACACATCGCCATCCAGGAACAGGACGTGTCCCCGGCCATCAAGACCGTGATATTCCGCATCGTCCAGGAGGCGGTGAACAACGCCGCCAAATACGCCCATGCCGACAAGATCTCCATCAGCCTGGCGCGGATCGGCAAGAAGGTGATCGAGCTCAAGGTGGAAGACAGCGGCGTCGGCTTCGACCCGGCGGAAGTGGCGGTGCGCTCCGGCTCCGACCATGGCTATGGCCTGGTCAGCATGCGCGAGAGGGCGGATTTCTCCGGCGGCCTGTTTCACCTCGCCGCCTCGCCCGGCAACGGCACCCAGATCCGGGTGACCTGGCCGTGTGCCTGCCAGGAGAGCGACGGCGACGGGATGGAGGTCTGGGCGCGGGAGCGTTGATGCGCTGGCCGGCCGATGGGGCGGCCATGCCCTGTCCCAGTAATCCCGCCCCCGGGCCCGCGGCAAGCGGTGTTTCCCCCTTTTCCAAAGGAGGAAGCAAACCCGCCCGTGGACACCGGTCCTAACCGCGGGCCTGATGCGCCGCCCGTTCTGCCCCCCTTTGCAAAGGGGGGCAGGGGGGATTTAGCGGAGGCTGAATTACCCACCAGCCGCTGAATGCAGCGCGCCGAGTGCTTCGCTTCCGTAATCATTCCGGCGGTGCGTGGTGGTTACCGCTTCAGCGGCTTACAACCACGGCCTGCCCCTTGCGGGCGCAGACCGGAATCCAGGGGTTTGGGCTTTGGATTGAATTGCCCTGGCTGCCGAGTAGCGTGGGGTTGGCCGGGGGCGCCCGGCGACGCGTCACTTTCTTTGCTTGTGCAAAGAAAGTAACCAAAGAAAGCACACCCCGCTTCGGCGCCCTTCGGGTTCCCTCGTTCAGGGCCCAGGCCGGGGCGGCTGCGGAACTCGCCCTTCGGGCTCAGACATCCTCGCCGACGGCCCCCCGGCCTGGGCCCTGAACGAGGCGCCTCAGAGGGGATTAAAGGCAAGATCAACGGCAGGGCTTCGCTTTGCTCGCCGTGCGGCTGCGCCGCACAAAAGCAAATTTGTTGCGCGTGGGTCGCACGCGACGCCTTTCCCCCCTCTGCCGCCGCCGAGGGTTTTGCCCTTGATCGGGGCAGCCGAAGGCCGGCGAAAGCTGTCTGAGCCCCGCAGGGGCGAGTTCTTTCGCCGCCCGGGCAAGGGCAAAACCCTCGGGGTTTCGGCGGCAGCGGGGTGTGCT
>JBGSHR010000183.1:0-8223 GCA_041752155.1 Thiobacillaceae bacterium
CGTGGTCGCTGTGTTCGTGGGTGACCAGGATGGCGGCGATGTCCTCCGCCGCCAAACCCAGCCGGCCCAGGCGCTTCACCGCCTCGCGCGGGCCGAAACCGCAATCCACCATCACCCGGGTGGCGCCCGCCTCCACAACCCAGGCGTTGCCTTTGCTACCGCTCCCGAGACAGGCGAAACGCACTAGGTGCTTGCCTCCTCTACTTGAGCTGCTCGTGGAGCAGGGTGGCGATGCGGTTGCCGGTTTCGTTGCGGGCCGGGGTGCCGTCATCCATGAGGATCGTGACCAGAGAGACCGCGCCGGTCTCCTTGACCTGGACCTGATAGCGCTGCCCCTTGGGCTTCTTCTTCTCGTCGCTGCGCCAGAACGCCAATTTCGACAGGAGGCCTTTCTTCTGGGTGGTATTGGCCTCCGGGTCGGTGTAGCGCACGTAGTACACGCCGCCGGCGCGATCCCTATCCTCCACCGCGAAGCCAACGCGGTCCAGGGCCAGGCCTACCCGGCGCCAGGCGCGATCGAACGGCTCGGGGATGGACACGCCCGGGCCGGCATTGCCGCCTTTGATCAGGCTGGCCATGGGCTCGGCGCCCTTGTCCGCCAACAGCGTCTTGCTGCGCGCTTCTTCCACGCCGAAACGGACCATGAGCCGGCGCAGCATTTCCGCTTCCAGCTCCGGGTCCGCCGGACGCGGCTGCCAAACGGTACGTCCCTTGCCCTCGTCGCCGCCGGTCTGGGTACCTTCATACACCTCGACCATGCCCCGGTGGCTCAGATAGATCTCGGTCTTGCCGTCCTGCGTGGTCTCCAGGCGGGTGCGGAATTTATCCCGCTCGGCGGTGGAGTAGAAGGAGTCCAGGGCCTTGCCGAGGAAGTTGCGGATGGCATCCTGGGGGATCTTGGCGCGGTTTTCCGCCCAGTCCGTTTCCATCACGCCGGTTTCGGGGGATTCCAGGGTGATGATGAAGCCCAGTTCCTGCCAGAAATCCTTGACCACCGGCCAGACGTCCTTGGCGGGCATCTGCAACACCAGCCAGCGCTGGGTGCCGGCGCGCTCGATGGCGACCTTGTCGATGCTGGGCAGCAGGGCCTGGGACCCGGACTGGGGCTTGGTGCCGCGTTCCTGGTCGTAGGCCGAGAACGTGGCGCTGCCCTTGGGATTGATGTCCGGCACGGCGAAGCGGTTGTCGCCCGAGGGCAGGATCAAATCCGGCGGGGCCTCCAGGGTCGGCAGGGTGCCGGCGGACTTGTAATCGATCTTCTTGTTTTCGAGCATGGAACAGCCGGTGGCGGCCGAGGCGAGCAGGATCAGGGCGACGGTATTGCGCATAGGGATAAACCTCACAGGGAGCCGGCTTCCACAAGCGCGGCACGCAGGGTGTCGTGGTGGGCGGCGGAGAGCGGGACCAGGGGCAGGCGGATGCCGCCCTCGATCCGACCCATTTCCGCAAGCGCCCATTTCACGGGGATCGGATTGGCTTCGACAAACAACTTCTGGTGCAGGGAAAGCAGGCTGAAATTGATCTCCCGGGCGCGGGCCAGATCGCCCGCGAATGCTGCCAGGCACATCTCGTGCATCAGCCGGGGCGCCACATTGGCGGTGACGGAGATCACCCCCTTGCCCCCCAGCAGCATGAGCACCAGGCCGCTGGCATCATCGCCGCTGTAGACGGCAAATGAGGCGGGGGCGCGCTTGACCAGGTCGCTGCCGCGCTCGATGTTGCCGGTGGCGTCCTTGATGCCCACCACACCGGGCACCTGGGCCAGACGCAGGGCGGTATCGTTGCCGATATCGGAGCCGGTGCGGCCCGGTACGTTGTACAGGATCAGGGGCAGATCCACCGCCTCGGCGATGGCCTGGTAGTGCCGGTACATACCTTCCTGGGTCGGCTTGTTGTAGTAGGGGGCGACGGAGAGGCCGGCGGCGGCGCCCACGCGCTTGGCGCATTGGGTAAGCTCGATGGCCTCGGCGGTGGAATTGGCGCCGGTGCCGGCGATCACCGGCACCCGTCCCGCCGCCTGTTCCACCGCAGTCTGGATCAACAGGCAATGCTCATCGGGGTTGACCGTGGGCGACTCGCCGGTGGTACCGACGATCACCAGACCGTCGGTACCCTGGTCGATGTGCCAGTCGATCAGCGCCCGGAAACGCGGCATATCCAGGCCCCCATCCGGGTGCATGGGGGTGACAAGAGCAACGAGGCTGCCAGTAAACATGAACATGGGATTTCTGCAAAAACGCAATATTAACTGAAGTCATAGCGCCAGCGGGGCCGGCTTATCCGGGGTTGACTCCACATAGACGCTGCATGCAGCGTGCCTGTTCCGGCTCATCCAGGTCTTCATAGGCCAGGATGCGCAAACAACCGCGCGCCATTTCCAGCAACTCTCCCGGCAACAACAGGTGTTGCGGATTGCGCGGCCGGCCATATCTGGCCTGCCCCAGCGCGAAGGTTTCGTAGATCAGCATGCCGCCCGGCGCCAGGGACGCCAGCAGGACATCGAACAGGGGACGGTGCAGGTAATTGGTCACCACGATCGCCTGGAAAGTTTGACCTGGAAGGGGCCATGCCGCCCCTTCCAGGTCGGCCTCCAACCATTCGATAGCCGGTTCGGCGCGGAACGCCGCGGCGCGGGAGAGATCGATATCCACCGCGGTCACCCGATGGCCGCATCGCGCCAGGAACCGGGCATGGCGCCCGTCGCCGCAAGCCAGATCCAGAGCCCTGCCGTGGGGAGCGATATAGGGGGCCCAGCGCGCCACCCAGGGCGACACCTTCATGGCCCCACCATGCCGGCCATGGCTTGAACCCCCATGCGCAGGGCCTCTCCCCAGAGTTGCTCTATCCGGGCGGGGAGGTAGATCAAAGTGGCGTAGAGCACCAGCACACCGGCCCCCAAGGTGAGCGGAAAACCCACGGCAAAGATATTCAACTGAGGCGCGGCGCGGGTCATCATGCCGATGGCCAGGTTGGTCGCCAGCAAGGCCGCGGTGACCGGCAAGGCGATATGCAGGCCGGTGCCGAAGATCGTCCCGCCCCAACCCACCAGGGCGGCGAATCCCGGAGCGGCCAGGGTCGCGCCGATGGGCACATCCACGAAACTCTCGGCCAGGGCGGCGATGACCACGTGATGGCCGTTGAAGGCGAACAGGATCAACGCCGTGGTGAGCACCATGAACTGCCCCACCACCGGCGTCTGGGCGCCGTTGATGGGGTCGTACAGGGAGGCCATGGACAGACCCATTTGCAGGCCCATGAGCTGGCCGGAGAATTCCATGGCCGCGAACACGATGCGCAGGCTGAACCCCAGGGCCAGCCCCACCGCCATCTGTTGCAGCAGCACCAGGACAAAATCCGCCGAAGCCAACGCCAACGGCGGTGGCGCCGGCAGGATAGGGGCAATAGCCACGGTGAGCACCAGGGCCAGGGCCAGGCGGATGGAAACGGGGGCGGAGCGGTTGCCCAGCATGGGATCTATGGCCAGCCAGGCCAGCACGCGCACGAACGGAAACAGGAACTGCGCCAGCAGCACATCCAGATCCGTGCTGCTGATGGTGAACATCAGCCGATGAGCGTGGGGATGCTGCCGATCAGGCGGGTCATGTAGTCCACCAGCAACTGCAAGGCCCAGGGGCCGGACACCACCAGCACCACGAACATGACCAGCAACTTGGGAATGAAGGTCAGGGTCATCTCGTTGATCTGGGTGGCCGCTTGAAACACCGAGATCAACAAACCCGTGAGCAGGGAGGCCAACAACATGGGACCGGCCACCAGCATGGACACTTCCAGGGCCTGCCGGACGATGGCGACGACGGTATCCGGATTCATATCTGGAAGGTTTGCACCAGGGAGGCGATGAGCAGGTTCCAGCCATCCGCCATGACGAACAACATGATCTTGAAAGGCAGGGAAACCAGCACCGGCGACAGCATCATCATACCCATGGACATGAGCACGCTGGCCACCACCATGTCGATGATCAGGAACGGGATGAAGACGATGAAACCGATCTGGAAGGCGGTCTTCAATTCACTGATGACATAGGCCGGCACCAGCACCTTGAGGGGGGTCTCTTCCGGCGTATTCAGGGGCGGCACCTTGGCCAGGCGCACGAACAGGGCCAGATCCGCCTGCCGGGTCTGCTTGAGCATGAATGACTTGAGCGGCTGCGCCCCCCGGTCCGCCGCCTCCACCAGGCTGATCTGGTTATCGGAATAGGGTTTCCAGGCCTCCGCGTAGATCTTGTCGAACACCGGCGCCATGACGAAGAAGGTGAGGAACAGCGACAGACCGACGATGACCTGGTTGGGCGGCGCGGTCATGGTGCCCATGGCCTGACGCAGCAGGGAAAGCACGATGACGATGCGGGTGAAGGCGGTCATCATCAGCAACAGGGCCGGCAGGAAGCTCAGGGCCGTCAGCATCAACAGCGCTTCGATACTGAAGGTGTAGTTGGTGGCGCCGCCCGCTCCGGGTGTGCTGGTGAAGGCGGGAATGCCCGGCGCCGCCAGTGCCAGGGCGGGCCAAGTCAAAGCGATAAAGACAAGCAGACGACGCATGATCGGGGAAGATTTACCCCTGCCGCCGAGGAAGCAGGTCCTTGAGTTTGTCGGCGAACCCGGCCGGAGCTCCAGGGGCGGGCGGGACATGGCCGGGCGGGCGCGGCAAGGTGTGCAGGGCATTGACCTGGCCACCACCGACCCCCAGCAGCAGCCAGGTTTCGCCCACTTCCACCACCAGCAAGCGTTCGCGCGGCCCCAGCATTACCCCGCCCACCACCTTGACCACCCCTTGGGCGCCCGTCTGCCCGGGAGAAAACCGACGCAGGAACCAGAAAAACACCGCCAGCGCGGCCAGCACGATCACCAATCCCAACAGGCCTTGGAACAAAGCACCCATGGTGGATATGGCGGGTGTGGATACGCTCGGGGGTTCGCTCGCCGCAAACGCGGGGAGCGCGGCCGCCGCGCACGCCAAGGCAGACAGGCCGGCAACAAACCTCATCGGTTGATTCTGCGCAGCCGCTCGGCCGGGCTGATGATGTCGGTCAGGCGAATACCGAACTTGTCGTTGACCACCACCACTTCGCCTTGCGCAATCAGGCAGCCATTGACCAGCACATCCATGGGCTCGCCAGCCAAACCATCGAGTTCCACGATGGAACCCTGGGCTAATTGCAGAAGATTTCTGATGGCGATCTTGGTACGCCCGAGTTCCACTGTGAGTTGGACCGGGATATCGAGAATCAGATCGAGATTGTTGGCGGCGGGCGGGACGTTACCCGGAGCGAGGTTCTGGAATATCTGCGCCTTTTGCGGCGTTGCCGCGCTCTCTGCGGCTGCTTTGTCGACCGTCTCCTGTTCGGCCAGGGCCGCGGCCCAGTCATCCGCACCCTCCGCCGGCTGGGCGGGCGCCTCCTCTTGCTCGGCCAGGGCCGCGGCCCAGTCATCGGCGGAGATATCGTCCTTTTGCGCTTCTTCGCTCATCGCTTGCTCCCGGCACAGGCCGCGCTATCCTGGCCTTGTAGCAGCCGGTCAACCTTGAGGGCCAACTGGCCATTTCTCTGCCCATAGTGGCACTGGAGCAGCGGAACCCCGTCCACTTGCGCCACAACCGCCTCCGGCACATCCAAAGAAATCACGTCGCCCACTTTGAGATCGAGGATCTGCCGCAAGTTGACCGGGGTGTAGCCCAAATTAGCCACCAACTCCACCTCGGCATCCTGAACCTGCAACGACATTTGCGAAACCCAACGCTCATCGGCCTCGGCGCGATCCGCCTGCATGGTGCTGGTGAGCTGGTCGCGAATGGGCTCAATCATACTGTAGGGCATGCACACATGGAAATCGCCGCCCCCCGAGCCCAACTCGATGTTGAAAGTATTCACCACCACCACTTCGGTCGGGGTGGCGATGTTGGCGAACTGGGTATTCATTTCCGAACGCACATATTCGAACTTGATCGGATAGATAGCCTCCCAGGCCTTCTCCATCTCCTCGAAGACCACGTCCAGCATCTTCTTGATGATGCGCTGTTCGGTGGGGGTGAAATCCCTACCCTCTACCCGCATGTGGTGGCGGCCATCGCCACCGAACAGGTTGTCCACCACCAGGAACACCAGATTGGGGTCGAACACGAACAGCGCGGTACCGCGCAACGGGTTCATGTGAACCATGTTCAGGTTGGTGGGGACCACCAGGTTACGCACAAACTCACTGTATTTGATCACCGCCACCGGCCCCACGGAGATTTCCGCGGTGCGGCGGATCAGGTTGAACATGCCAATGCGGAAATTGCGCGCAAAACGTTCGTTGATGATCTCCAGGGTGGGCAAACGCCCACGCACGATGCGCTCCTGTCGTCCGATATCGTAAGAGCGCGCCCCTCCCCCGCTCTCCTCGGCGGCAGTGTCCTCGGTCTCACCGGTCACTCCGCGAAGTAGTGCGTCTACCTCTTCCTGGGAAAGGATATCGTCAGCCACAAGTCTCCTGTCGGCTCATGCTCACTGGATGATGAAGGATGCGAACAGCACTTTTTTTACTCCAGCGGATTTCTTTTTGATACCCAACACTTCGTTTACCTGCTTCTGAATCTCTTCGGCCAGCTTGTCCTTGCCATCCGGCAGGGCGAGATCTTCTACCGACTTGCTGGAGAGCAAGCGGATCAAGGCATCGCGCACCTCGGGCATATGCGCCTTGATTTTTTCCTGGATCTTGGCATCCACCACCATCAACTGAATCTCGGTCTGGAGGTAGCTTTGATGGTCGGACAGGTTAACGGTGAAGGTTTCCAGCTTTTCGTAAATCGGCGGGTGCTCATCATCGGCATGAGCCTCCTCGGCCTTGGCCTCCTCATCACCGTGGCCGTCCGCCTTCTTCTCGGCTGCGGGCTTGGAGGTCAATAGATAAACCGCCGCCCCGCCGCCAGCCAACACCAGCACAGCCACAACGGCAATGATGATAATGAGCATCTTGCCCTTCTTTTTCGGTGGCTCGACAACTTCTTCGGCCGGGGCTTCTTCTTTCGCCATGCTGCCCTCTTAAAAACAACCAATAAAATAAAATATCGCACAAAAACAGAGCGTTCTCGAAACAAGCTTAAGTTTTTTATTACGGCATGACAAGCCGATATGCAAGCCTGACCCGCCCTGCCAAGAAAATGCTGTGGAGGACATTAGATATAGAGATCGACCATGCCCAGTCCAGAGCGCGTGGACATGACCGAGACACCGTCCACCTGCCACACTTGATCGAAGGGCTCGCCCCCTGGGTTCATGCCACCCTGAGCCTTGGCTTCCGCCCCTTCCCGCCGCTGGAATCCTTCATCGCGCACCGAGGCCTGGCCCAGGTTGATTCCCGCTTCCGCCATGAGTTCGCGCAACTTGGGCAAGGCCGCCTCAATGGCCTCACGCACCCCCAAATTGGGCGAAAAGAATTGCGCACCGACCTCTCCGCCGTTCATGGACAAACGCACTTCCACCGGCCCGAGATGGGACGGATTGAGCGAAAGCTCGGCCCCCGAGCTTTGACGCCCCGCCAACCAAACAACTTTCTCGCCAAGCTCCGCGGGAAATCCAGCGCTACGCACGGGCGCATCAACCGCGATATTCAATTTGACTTCCGCGGTACGCAACAGATGATCAAACGGTCGCGCCATTGTCGTGTCCGGTTGCACTGCGCCTGCGGCCGGGGGCAGCGAGGCAAGCGCCGCCTCCCCTTTGCCTGATTGCCCGAACTGGGGCAGGGCCACATCGATACGCAATTCCTTGCCTTGACCCGCAGCCCCCCGATCCAACGGGGCCGATCCGGGCCCCTTTTCCACACTCGCCGACGGCAACAATTGCCCCGGAGCGGCAGAAATTGCCCCGGATGCGCGGCCAGAACGTTTGCCTTGCACAGGCGCCAGAGATGCCGCCAGAGCCTCTTTCTCGCCGTCGCCGGAAGTAACGGCGGCACCGAGAGACTTCTCAATCAGCTTACCGCCAGGCGGCGCTTTGCCGTCTGAGGATTGCGCGGAGCTTGCACCGGCCGCCGCCAGGGCCGTCATCGCGGCACCAGCCTGGGCCTGCGGGGCCACCGCCAAAGCAGGGGCCAGGACGGGGACGGACGCGTCGGTGTCAGTGTCGGCGTTTGCGTCGGTGCCAGTGTGTGCGCCAGTGTCGACATGTGCGTCGGTGCGGGCGGAAAACCGCGCCAGGATGGCGGCATTACCAGCGCTTGC
>JBGSHR010000184.1:0-10786 GCA_041752155.1 Thiobacillaceae bacterium
CGGGCGTCCCGCCAGGATCAGCAGCTTGGCCAGATCGACAGCCACGGCCAGATCCTCCGGGTTGTCCACGGCGATGCGCGCCAGGCGCTCGATGGCCTCGGCCGTGCGTCCCACTTGGTGCATGGCGAGGGCGGCCATGCGGTCCAGATCCTGTTCGCCGGCCAGAAAGCGTCCCAGGGCGGCGTGGAAGGTGCTGTCCGGTTCGGCCCCGTGGAGGGTGTGGACCACCTCGCCGCGCAGGAAGAACTTCACCGTGGGCACGCTGGTGACCCCGAGCCCGCGCGCGTGCTGGCCCAGCTCGTCGGTATTGGCCATGACCAGCAGGAAGCGTCCGCCGTAGTCCGCCGCCAATTTGACCAGGCGCGGCATGAGCACCATGCAGGGGCCGGCCTTGGGGGTCCAGAAATGCACCAGGACCAGGCCTTTCATGGAGTTGCCCCGCACCAGGGCATTGAAATTCCCCGGGTTGGCATCGAACACATAGGGTGTGAGTTTGTCCGCCATTCAATATCCCCAGATATGTTTCCAGTTGACCGTGGGCCAGGCTATGTCCTCTTCCAGGTAGCCTCGCACGGCATAGGCCTGGGCGGTGATGTCGCGCTCCACCGGCGGAGCCAGGAGGCGGCCACGGGCGTCCAGGAAACTGACGGCGATACCCACTTCGCCGCGGCGCCCCTGTCGGGCGATGCAGGCGCTTTCCCGGTTCGCCAGCCTGACCAGCGTGCCGGGCGGGAACAAGCCCATGTGGCGCAGCAGCAAGGTGGCTATCTGGTTATCCAGGCGATGCTTGTCCCGGCCGAACAGCTCCTGCATGGCCAGGTGTGATGATTTGGGCGGCCGGTAATGCCGCGCACCGATTTTGGCGCAATAGAAATCGGCGACGCGCAGGATGCGTGACGGTAGCCCGAGCTCGGCGCCTGCCATGCCGCGGGGGTAACCGCTGCCATCCATGTTTTCATGATGTTGTCCCACAGCATCGAGCCAGATGGCGTCATGCACCCCGGCCTCTTGCAGCAGCGACACGGCGCGCCCGGGGTGTGCGGCCAGGGCGTTGCGTTCCGTTGTGGTGGGGGGGCTTGCCTGGGCATGAAGGCGGTCGTGCAGTTCCAGTTCGGCCAGGTTCATGGTCAATGCCGCGGCGGCCAGGCTGATGTGTTGTGCTTCGGTGAGGTCGAGATGGCTGGCCAGGCGTTGGCTGACGAACAGCACGTGCAGGCAATGGCGCAAGCTGGGCCGGCTCACGGGGGCCAGCCTGATGAACCCCAGGCAGGCGTCCGCGTCGGCCCGGTACAGGGTGATGAACTCCTGCGCCAAATCTTTGATCTGGATGTCCAGATAGGCGCTGAAGGGGGGCGCCAGCAGGACGTCGGCCTCCTGGGCGATGGCTTCCATCCGATCCAGAACATTGACGATTGTCTGGTCCTCGCTGGTGGCGCCCGCCTCGACTTCCCGGAACAAGGGACGCGCCGTGAGCTTGAGGAAATGGTCGGCATCCGCCACCAGAGAGCCGGCGCTGGCGACCAGTACGCCGGATTCGGTGAACACATCCCAGGGCAGGGATTGTCCGATCATGGAGGCAGTGAGTTGAGCGGGACGCAGCACCGTGCGAGCTTCAGGACATGAGGGGGCGTAGTATTATCCCACGCAGTATCCAAGAGAGGCCCCACCATGACCGTCCATGCTTTGAATCACCAGGAAACCACCCTCCTGAGACAGGAAATCGAACTGCTGATGGCAGAACGGCAGAAGCTCCTCCATGTCACCGGCGCCGCCGCCGTGCTGGTGGCCAATCTGGATTCGGAAACGTTGCCCGAGGACCAGGACACCATCGATGCCGCCGAGATGCTAGCGGAGAGCCTCAATGCCTTGCCGGATGAAACCTTGAAGGACGCCCTGGATTCGGTGAGCGCGGAGTTGGACCCGGAAGCCCAGGAGCAGGAGCCCCGCCTGCCTGCTTGACCGCCAGTTTTCCAGTTCGCGGTGAGTTATTCCGCGGCGGATAACTCGGCCAGAATCTGATCGTAGAGTTCCCAGGAGGCGCTGGCCTCCTCGGCGCTGACCCTGCGAACGGCGTATCCCACCTGGATCATGACGAAATCCCCCGGCACGGGCGGTTCATCCTGCATCATGAACAAGGAAACATCGCGCAATTGCCCCCGCGCTTCACAGCGGGCGGTGAAGCCGTCGATGGCGATAATTTGCATGGGAATGGCGAGACACATGGTATAAAAGTTCCAGTCCGGTTTGACCTAGTATAAGTGATTGAAAAAAGATGGAAACGTCTCGAACATTGCGAATATGTTTCTATTTTTCAATAGCTTGATGGTTTTTATGGATTGTTATTGTGCAGTGCGGAGACTAGTCTGAATAACTATGAAGACCCTGGTGCTCGGTATCGGTAACACCCTGCTTACGGACGAAGGCGTAGGGATCCACATTCTTCAACATCTGGCCGCCGGACTGCCCCTGCCTGAAGGGGTGGAGCTCCTCGACGGCGGCACACTCTCCTTCACCCTGGCCGGCCCCATCGAAGAGACGGAGGCCCTGATCGTCGTCGATGCGGCCAACCTCAAAGGCCAACTCCCGGGTGCGCTCAAGGTATTCGAAGGCGAGGCCATGGATGCCTTCCTCATGAACAATCGCAAGTCCACCGTGCACGAAGTGGGGCTCACGGATCTGCGCGCTATCGCCATCCTCGCCGGCCACTGGCCGGAGAAGCGAGCCTTGGTGGCGGTCCAGCCCCAGATCGTCGATTGGGGCGAATCCCCCACGCCTTCCGTGGCCGCGGCCATCGCGCCGGCGTGCATCGCCATCCGCAAGCTGATCGAGGCCTGGCATGTCGCTTGATGCAATCCCTGTCGTTGTCGCGGGGCCGGACGCCGGCCTGACCGGTAATGCCCCGCCGCTGCTGCGCGAAATCGTCGCAATGGTGCAGCGTCTTCTGGCCACCGGCGAAACCTCGGCGATCGATCTGAAGGCCATGCCCATCACGCCGGCGGATCGGGATTGGCTGCTGGAACGGTTGGGTACAGGTGAGATCAGCGTCACGCTCCAGGCGGACGGCGAATCCACCCTGGCCGAGACCGCTTGCCCGGGGGTTTGGTGGGTAACGCACCGCAACGAACACGGCGTGGCCACCTCGGAATTCATCGAGGCCGCCTTTGTGCCGGAGTTGGTCAAGGCCCATCCGGAGGATGTGGCAATAGGGTTGGAGCATCTCGAGAGGCTTATTTCTGATCTAAGCTAAGTTGGAGTTCAAATAAGTTTTGAAGCCAGGAGGCGAAGCATCATGCAAGGTCCACTGATTGATACCCTCGCGCGGCAAGGCGTGACTCGCCGCACATTCTTCAAGTATTGCGCCACCCTGGCGTCTCTCATGGCCTTGCCCCCCTCGGCTGGCCGCGCAATGGCGGAGGCCATGGCCTCCGCCAAGCGTCCTTCGGTGATCTGGCTGCCGTTCCAGGAATGCACCGGCTGTACAGAGTCCATCACCCGCTCCCACTCCCCCACCATCGAGGGCATGATCTTCGACATGATTTCTCTGGATTATCAGGAGACCCTCATGGCGGCGGCGGGACATCAGGCGGAAGAGGCGTTGCATAACGCCATGAAGGAAAACGAGGGCAAATATCTGCTCATCATCGATGGTTCGATTCCTCTGGGGATGGACGGGGCTTACTCCTGCATCGCGGGCCGCTCCAACCTGGAAACCCTGAAGGAAGTGGCCAAGGGCGCCGCCGCCATCGTCGCCATGGGTTCCTGCGCCTCCTTCGGCGGCATCCCCAAGGCCAATCCGAACCCCACCGGCGCGGTGTCCGTATCCGACATCATCAAGGACAAGCCCATCGTCAACATCCCCGGCTGTCCGCCCATCCCCGTGGTCATGACCGGCGTGCTGGCCCATTTCCTTACCTTCGGCAGCTTGCCGGAGCTGGACGACAAGGGCCGGCCCAAGGCCTTCTTCGGCGAGACCATCCACGACCGTTGCTACCGCCGGCCGTTCTACGACCAGGGCAAGTTCGCCAAGACCTTCGACGACGAGGGGGCGCGCAACGGCTGGTGTCTGTTCGAGCTGGGCTGCAAGGGGCCGGTGACCCACAACGCCTGCGCCACGGTGAAATGGAACGGCGGCACCTCCTGGCCGGTGGAATCCGGACATGGTTGCCTGGGTTGTTCCGAGCCGGATTTCTGGGATGCGGGCGGTTTCTACAAGGCCTTGTCCATGCCGGCCAATCCCCTGAAGGTGGTCGCCGGTGCGGCCGTGGTCGGCGGTGCGGCGGGCGTGGCGATCAGCTTCGCCAACCGGGCCAAGAAGAGCGCGGCCAAGGCCGGCCATGAAACGACGACCCTGGCCGATCTGGAGAAATGATCATGAATGAACTGCAATTTCTCACCTGGGTACGGGGAACGGGGCTGAATATCGCCGTGGTCGTTTTCCTGCTGGGCGTGCTTTGGCGTCTGCTGGAGATTTATTCCCTGGGCCGCAAGAAAGACCTCTCCGCGCCGCGCCACGTCCCCGGCGCTTCCGGCTGGCATACCGTGTTCCGCCGTTCCGTGCCGCCGCCGGGCATGTTGAAGCGTTCGCCGGTGAGCTATATCGGCGGCTACGTGTTCCATATCGGCCTGGCTATCGTCGTGTTCCTGTTCGCGCCTCACATCAAGCTTTTTCAAAGCCTGTTGGGCTTGAGCTGGCCGGGTTTGCCGTCCCAGTTCATCGACATGACCGCGGTGATCACCATGGCCGCCATGGTGGTGGTGCTGGTCGACCGCATCAACAAACCGGTCAAGCGCTTTCTCAGCACCTTCGAGGACTGGTTTACCTGGGCGGTGACCTTTCTGCCGCTACTGACCGGTTGGCTGGCGGTGCGGCATTTGTTGCTGCCCTACACGACCATGCTGGCCATCCATATTCTCAGCGTGGAAATTCTGTTGGTCGTTCTGCCCTTCACCAAGCTGTTCCACGCCTTCACGGTGTTCGGATCACGTTGGTTCAATGGTCAGGCCAATGGTCATAAAGGGGTGCAGGTATGAGCGCGTCATTGGAAAAAGGCGTCAGAGTCCTCAAGGAAGTCATCGATGCCCCCATCGCCAGCTATTTCAACAGTTGCGTGCATTGCGGCCTGTGCGCCGAGGCTTGCCTTTTCTACACCGAGACGGGGGACCCCAAGTACACCCCCATCCACAAGCTGGAGCCCTTGCGTCGTATCTATGAGCAGGAATACACCTTGCTGGGACGCCTGGCCAAGATGGTGGGCCTGTCCAAGCCGGTGAGCGACGACGAGCTGGAAGAGTGGAAAGAGCTGGTCTACAACAGTTGCACCCTGTGCGGCCGCTGTTCCGCGGTCTGCCCGGTGGGCAACGATCTGGTCTACATGGTGCGCAAATTCCGGGAAGGCATGTCCGCCTCCGGCCATGCGCCGGCGGACATCATCGGCGCGGTCAATCGCACCGTGACCATAGGCAGCCCCATGGGCGTCAAGCTGCCCGCTGTGAAGGCCCAGATGAAACACGTGGAAGAGGATTACGGCATCCCCATCCCCCTGGACGTCGAGGGTGCCGAGTACATGGTGATGTTGTCCTCCATGGAAATCATCAACTTCCCGGAATATCTCGGCGCCATCGCCAAGATCATGCGGCAGGCCGGCAAGACCTGGACCCTGTGCTCGGAGGCCTTCGAGGCCACCAACGCCGGCATCCAGATCGGCAATTCGGACCTGGCCCGGGTCATCGTCTCGCGCATCGTCGACGGGGCGGAAAAGCTCAAGGTCAAGACCGTCATCAGTCCCGAGTGTGGCCATGCCTACACCGCCTTGCGCTGGGAAGGCGCCAACCTGGTCGGCCGGCCGTTCACCTTCGAGGTCAAGCACATCATCGAGGTGCTGGGCGAGTTCCAGAAACAGGGCCTGCTCAAGACCGAAGGCTTCGAGACCGACCGTCTCACTTTCCACGATCCCTGCCAATTGGCACGGCGCGGCGGCGTCATTCAGCAGCAGCGCGATCTGATGAACCAGGTGGCCAAGAACTTCGTCGAGATGCCCGATGCCGGTTACATGAACTGGTGTTGCGGCGGCGGCGGCGGCGCCTCAGCCATCCAGGACGGCGAGGAGCTGCGCCTGGAGGCCTTCAAGAAGAAGAAGTCCCAACTGGATACGGTCAAGCCGGACCGCTTGGTGACCGCCTGCGCCAACTGCCGCATCGTCCTGGAGGAAGGTCTGGAGCATTACCAGATGGACATCCCGGTGGTGGGCCTGACCGAAATGATCGCCGAGCATATTCAAGAGTCGGCCCCAGCCAAGTCAGAAGGAGCCTGATGCCATGACGATCAGCAATGACAAGGAATTCAAGAGCAAGCTGGGCGGCCTCTCCGCCACGCAGCAGCGCCAGGTGGCCGCGCGCTTCGTGCAAAGGGTGTTCGGCTTGAGCAACGATGTGCGGGTCAAGGCCGCCCTGGAGGTGGCCATGCGGCCGGAGATCAGCGATGCGGAGCTGACCGTGGTGTCCCAGGCCGCCAATAGCGCCCGGGTGGAAAGTTTCACCCAGTGCGGCCAGGAGTGCGACTGGACCGCCCAGGCCGGCCACTTCGTCGCCAAGGCGGCGGTAGCCTGTGTCAGTACGGCGGCGGAGCCCGACAACCTGGCCTGGGATGCGGCCATGCAGGCGCGCATGGCGCGTATCTGCGAGACCGTGGCCACCGGTGCGGGCACAGAGAACAGCGAGGCCGAGGAGCAATACCAGATCCTCGATGCATTCCTGAACCAGTAAGAAAGCTTTCCGAATAAAAAGGAATTAGGGCCATGACCACAGCACAACGCATCGTCGTCGATCCCATCACCCGCATCGAGGGGCACCTGCGTATCGAGGCGGAGACGGACGAGGCGGGCAAGATCACCCGTGCCTCCTCCGCCGGCACCATGGTGCGCGGCATCGAAATCATCCTGCGCGGACGCGATCCGCGCGACGCCTGGGCCTTCGCCCAGCGCATCTGCGGCGTCTGCACCCTGGTGCACGGCATGGCCTCCATCCGCTCCGTGGAGGATGCCCTGCATCGCACCGTGCCGGGCTACGGCATCCCGGCCAACGCCGAAATCATCCGCAACCTGATGATCGCCGCCCAATACGTGCACGACCACGTCATGCACTTCTACCATCTGCACGCCCTGGATTGGGTAGACGTGGTGTCGGCGCTGAAGGCCGATCCCAAGGGAACCTCCTCCCTGGCGCAAAGCATTTCCGGTTGGCCCAAGTCCTCCCCGGGCTACTTCGCCGATGTGCAAAAACGGGTGAAGACCTTTGTCGAGCAGGGGCAGTTGGGCATCTTCGCCAATGGTTATTGGGGCCACCCGGCCTACAAACTGCCGCCGGAAGCCAATCTGATGGCCGTCGCCCATTACCTGGAGGCCCTGGCCTGGCAGCGCGACGTGGTCAAGCTGCACGCCATCTTCGGCGGCAAGAACCCCCATCCCAACTTCGTCGTGGGCGGCTCTCCCTGTGCCATTTCCGTGCATGTGGATCACCCCGGCCAAGGCGCCGGCCCCCGCTTCCGGGGCGGCCAGGATGCCACGGCGGTCAATATGGTGGGCTTGCAGACCGTGCAGAACGTCATCAAGCAGATGCGCGAATTCGTCGACCAGGTCTATGTGCCGGATACCCTGGCCATCGCCTCCTTCTACAAGGATTGGGGCAGCCGGGGCGAGGGCGTCGGTAACTTCCTGTCCTTCGGCGACCTGCCGGACAAGGACATCTGGACGCCGGACTCCTTCCTGATTCCGCGCGGGGTCATCCTCAACCGGGATATCTCCACCCTCCATCCCATCGATCTGGAGGACGAGAACGAGATCCAGGAATTCGTCGCCCATGCCTGGTACAAGTACAAGGACGGCGATGCGAAAGGCTTGCACCCGTTCAAGGGCGAAACCGAGTTCAACTTCACCGGTCCCAAGCCGCCGTACGACTACCTGGACGTGGAAAACAAATATTCCTGGCTCAAGTCGCCGCGTTGGAAGGGCAAGCCCATGGAGGTTGGTCCCCTGGCCCGGGTGTTGATGATGTATGCCAGCGGCAACAAGCAGGCCAAGGAACTGGTGGACTACACCCTCAAGCACCTGGATGTGCCGGTGCAGGCCCTGTTCTCCACTCTGGGCCGCACCGCGGCGCGCACCCTGGAGACCAAGATCCTGGCGGACAACATGCAGGGCATGTTCGACAAACTCATGGGCAATATCAAGGCGGGCGACGTCAAGACCTTCAACGAGCAGTACTGGGACCCCTCCACCTGGCCTAAGTCCATGAAGGGCGTGGGCCTGACGGAGGCCCCGCGTGGCGGCCTGTCCCACTGGATCGTCATCGAGGACGGCAAGATCGACAACTACCAGGCCATCGTGCCCAGTACCTGGAACGCCGGGCCGCGCGACGTACAAGGCCAGTCCGGCCCCTACGAGGCGGCGTTGCAGGACAACCATGTGATGCACGATCCCAAGCAACCCATCGAGATCCTGCGCACCATCCACAGCTTCGATCCGTGCATCGCCTGTGCGGTGCATGTGACCGACCCGGAGGGTGAGGAACTGGTGCAGGTGAAAATCAAATAACCGTTGCCAGAGGGTGTGATGACCATTCCCCGGACTCGGCCTGAAGGCCTCCTCCGGGCTACCCGCCGCCGACGCTCAACTGCCGGCTGCAAACTGAGAACCGCCAACTGATTTTTATGGAAGACCCTCTCAAACGTCTATTGGATGCCGAAGCCCGCGCGCAGGGCATCATCGATACCGCCAGCCATGACCGCCAGCGCCTGTTGGATGACGCGCTGGCCACCGCGCGCGAGGCCGAGGCCCGCTTCGAAGCGGGTCGCGCGGAACTGCGCGCCCCCTATCTGAAAGAGGCCAAGGGGCGCTCCAATCAATCCGTGGCGGAACTTGCCCGCAAGTATGAAGAGCGTCAGCGCAACCTGCGGGACATGGCCTCGCGTCATGAGCAGGAAGCGGTGGACGCCGCGCTGGACTTCCTGCTCGACCCAGCCCGGTAATGCGGAGACCGCCGTGTCCGCCTACCTGAATACCCGCGTCAGTCTTTACCGCGGCCGCCTCTGGCAGGGAACGGATTTCAGCGCGCTGCTCCATGCAGCGGATACGGACATGGCCGAAGTGCTGGGCGAGCGGGGTTTGAACCAGCTGGCCGTGGGCTACGGCGGCCAGGATCTGTTGTCCCTGGAGCAGCGCATCATCGCCCAGTTGCTGGACGAGACCCGGGTGTTGCTGCGTCCCCTGAGCGGCCCGGCCCGGGACTTCCTGCTCTACTGGACCGAACGCTTCGAGGTCACCAACCTCAAGACCCTGCTGCGCGGCAAGATGACCGGCGAGCGCCCGGCCCAGCTGCTCAATCGCCTCACCCCCATGGGCACCTTCGCGCGTCTGGATGTGCAGGATCTGGCCCACGCCGAGGATGTGGACGAACTCTTGCGACGGCTCGAATCCGGACACTACGCCGGCATCGTGCGCCAGGCGCGCCAGGCCTTCGAGGACAGCCATGACCCCTTCCTGCTGGATGCGGCCCTGGATCGCGGTTACTACGAGGGCCTGGCGCACCGCGCCCAATCCCTGGAAAAAGACGCCGGCCAGGCCTTGCGTCGCTTGATGGGCCCCCTCATCGATCGCATCAACCTGGTGTGGCTGCTGCGTTACCGCTTCAACTACAACCTGCCGCCCGCCCAGGTTTATTACCTGCTGGTGGCTTCGCGCTACGGCCTGTCCACCGCCCAGCTGCGGGAGCTGGCCACTCTGGGCAGCCTGGATGTGGTGTTGGCCGCCCTGCCCGAGGGCCTGAAAGGCTTGCTGGCGGGCGCGCGGGATATCCCCGAGGTGTTCGCCCGTATGGATCGGCGAGCGGCGGAGCAGGCTGGCAAGGTGTTGCAATCCAACGCGCCGGCATTGCCCCGGGCCTTCGCCTACCTGATCCTGCGCGAGCGGGATCTGCGCGCGGTGCGCGCCATTCTGCGCGGGCGTCATCTCAAGCTGTCCCGCGACACGATAGAACAGGCGATCGGCCCCGCCCTCATGGAGGGGATGTAATGTTCCGCGCCCTGCCCATGTCCCATGTCACCCTCTGGCTGCTCGCCAGCGAAGCCCCGGATGCCGCCCTGCTGCTGGCCCGGCACGGCGTGTTCGCGCCGGTCGCCGGTCGCCTGGAGGAGATGCCGGAATCGCCGGCGGAAGCTTACCGGGAGATGTTCCAGGAGGCGGACTCGCGCCTGGGCAAGATCCTGGAACATTGCGGCGGCGACATGCCGCCTCTGCCGACCGACGCGGTGGCCCCCAATAGCGCGGAACTGCATGCTTTGAACGAATGGCTCAAGGAGTTGTGGCTGACCTGTTCCGCCACCGGCGGCGCCGAACTGCGCATCCAGGAGGAGAAGAAGCGTCTTGCCGCCCTGCAGGAAACCTTCGCCCGGCTGGAAGCCCTGAATCTGGACCTCTCCCGCCTGTTCAAGCCGGAATCCCTGCTGGATGTCCGTCTTGGTCAGGTGCCCGTCAGCAACGTGAAGCGCTTGCAGGAATCCCTGGGCCTGGCGAGCTATCTGCTCTCGGTGTTCGATCAGCACGAGGGCCAGGCCTTTGCCGTGGTGGCCGGCCCGCGCGGCGGGGAAGAGGGGATGGGCGGGGTGCTGACCCAGGCCGGGTGGCGCGAATTGCCCGTGCCCGTGGAGTTGCAGACCCATCCCGAGGCCGCGCGCAAGTTCCTGGCGGATGAAAGTCTGCGACTGGAAGACGCCCACGCCGCCCACTGCCGGATC
>JBGSHR010000185.1:0-1543 GCA_041752155.1 Thiobacillaceae bacterium
CTGCGCGCCGGACATGCGCTGCGCCGTTGGCGCGGCCGCTGGTTCCTGGCCGGCAGCCGCACCAATCTGGGACTGGCGCTGCTGTTGCTCTGGTTTGTCACCCCGTTCGCCCTGGTGCCCATCTCCGGCATCGGCTGGCTACATCTGCACCTACGCCCCTTCGACCATCCGCCACCCAGTCTGGCGGGCATCAACTCGCCCTGGCTCCTGGCCCAGTTCGTCGAGATCGCCACCCTGGGGGCGTTCACCGCCTGCCTGCTACGCCCCGGGCGCTATGTGGCGGGTCTGGTGGTGCTGTTCCTCACCGCCTTTATCGCCAAGCTGCTGGCCGCCACCATCCTGTTGAAGATCACGGTGGCCGGGGGCGTGCTGTCGCTGGAAACTTTGGGCGCCTTCCTGCTGGCTCTCTGGCTCTTGCTGCTGCCGGCCCTGTCCCGGCGGCGCCGGATCGCGGCACTGCTCGGGATTTCAGCACTGATATTGACCCGGTTTTTCCTGACGGCCCGTTTTCTACCGGGCGTCAACATCCTCAACATCACCGGCTTGGCCCAGCATCTGGGCGCTCTCTGGCCGATACTGGGATTGTTGTGGTTACAGTGGGACACGCTTAGGCCCGCGCTGACATCACCCCGGGAGGATCCATGAGCACCTCAGACAGAAAACGCCGGCGGCATCGTTCCAGAAGCCGCAGCAAAATCCGTATCCATGCACGCCCCCTGGCGCTGTGGCTGGGCCTGCCCGCGCTGATACTGGTCCTGGCCGGCGTCGGCGTCCACTGGTGGCTGCAACAGGATCCGGAAACGGCCACGTTCCTGGAATCCGGCCTCGACCAGGAGTCCCTGCTCGCCGACATACCCGCCAACACCTGGGTCAAGGTGCACCCGCCCTGGTGGCTGGATTGGCGCCGCCAGGCCCATGGCGGCGCGGCCATGGACAGCCTGCGCGGCAGGTTGCTGCTGTTCGGCTCGGATACCCCCGGGGGTGATAACCAGGTGCATATCTTCGATCCCGACGCGCGCAACTGGCACTCCCCCTTGCCCATGCAGGGGAACAAGACTTACCGCGCCGACGCTCAGGGTCGCGCCATCGCCGGCGACACCAAGCAACTCGCACCCTGGGCCTTCCCCACCTTCGACGCCATCACCTACGACTCCCGCCACGACACCCTGGTGGTGATGGGCCGGCCCGATCCCAACTCCGCCGGGCACGCGATTCCCGACCTTCGAGAGCATCCCGTCTGGTTCCTGCACCTGCGTGACAACATCTGGCAGCCCCACAACAACCGGGGCAACCTTCCGCCCCCCCTGTCGGGCGGCGCACTCGCCTACGACAGCAAGCGCGACACCCTGGTCGCCTACCAGAAAGGGGTCTGGGAAATGGGCCCGGAGCGCGGCACCTGGCGCCTGGCGACGACCGAGTTCCACCACCAGTCCAACTACTCCATGGAATACGACGGCAAGCACGGCCAATTCGCCGTATTCGGCGACCAGGGCGGGCGCAACGTCGTCTGGCTGTACCAGCCGGGTGCGACCCCGGGCGAAGC
>JBGSHR010000186.1:0-5263 GCA_041752155.1 Thiobacillaceae bacterium
CGCCCCCCCTCGCCGCTGCCCGCCCCCGTGGATCTGGTCGGCCGCAGCCTGGAGATGGCCCGGCTGCAAGCGCGCATCGACCAGCAGCGGGAGGACTACCAGAAGCGGCCGCGCCGCATGTTCGTCGGCGCCCGGGCCCAGGAGTTCACCTTCGCCCAGTACGTGGAGGACTGGCGCATCAAGGTGGAGCGCGTGGGCAACCAGAACTATCCCGAGGCGGCGCGGCGCAATCGCCTCTACGGCGCCCTGGTGCTGACAGTGAACATCCAGGATGACGGCCGGCTGGAGTCGGTCCAGGTGGAGCGTTCCTCCGGTTCCAAGATCCTGGATGCCGCCGCCATCAAGATCGTCGAGATGGCGGCGCCATATCCTCCTTTCCCCGAGAGCATGCGCAAGAAGGTGGATATCCTGGGCATTACCCGCACCTGGGCCTTCACCCGTTCCGACCAGCTCACCAGTCAATAAACCCAAGCCCGCCGTTCGCCCCGGGTAGCCCGCCCAGCGGGCGTATCGAAGGGGCACACGGTCCATCCCCCGGAGTTTGGATAAACAGGGTTTCAGGTTCATAAACCAGGTTTATGAAGTAAAATCAGCGTTTTCTTATATTGCTGATAGGACCCGCCATGCATACCGGCACCACCCTGACCCAGTTCATCATCGAGGAACAGCGCCACATCGCCGGCGCCACCGGCGACTTCACCGCCCTGCTGAACGACCTGGTGACCGCCATCAAGGTCATCTCCAATACCGTCAACAAGGGTGCGCTGGTCGGGGTCATGGGGGCCCTGGACTCCCAGAACGTGCAGGGCGAGACCCAGAAGAAGCTGGATGTCATCACCAACGACATCATGCTGCGCACCAACGAGTGGGCCGGGCATCTGGCCGGCATGGCCTCGGAGGAGATGGATGAGGTCTATCCCATCCCCACCCGCTATCCCCTGGGCAAATACCTGCTGGTGTTCGATCCCCTGGACGGCTCCTCCAACGTGGACATCAACATCTCGGTGGGCACCATCTTCTCCATCCTGCGCGCGCCGGTGCCCAACCGCGCCGCCAGCGCCGCCGACTTCCTCCAGCCAGGCGTCGAGCAAGTCTGTGCAGGCTATGCCCTGTATGGCTCTTCAACGATGTTAGTGCTTACTACCGGCCACGGCGTGAACGGCTTCACCCTGGATCGTGAGGTGGGCGAATTCCTGCTCACCCACCCCAACATGCGCATCCCGGAGGAAACCAAGGAGTTCGCCATCAACGCCTCCAACCAGCGTTTCTGGGAACCGCCGGTGCAGCGTTACGTGGAGGAGTGCCTGCAAGGCAAGGAAGGCCCGCGCGGGCGCGACTTCAACATGCGCTGGGTCGCCTCCATGGTGGCCGAGGTGCATCGCATCCTCACCCGCGGCGGCATCTTCATGTATCCGCGCGACACCAAGGACCCCAGCAAGCCGGGCAAGCTGCGCCTGATGTACGAGGCCAACCCCATGAGCTTCATCGTCGAGCAGGCGGGCGGCGTTTCTTCCACCGGCTATGAGCGCATTCTGGACATCGCCCCGGAGGGCCTGCATCAGCGCGTGCCGGTGATCCTGGGATCGAAGAACGAGGTGGAGGTGGTGCTGGGTTACCACCGAGAAGGCTAAGACACCCCGGGCGCTATTGGGCCGCCGCCTCTTCCTTGTGCGGGGCGATCACCGCCTTGTAGAGAAGATGCGGCACAAGCAGGTGAATCGGCATCCGCAGCCAATGGCTGCGGACAAAGGCGAGCCAGCGGGCCAAGCGGGTGGCGGCATCGTTGCAACTGGCATGATCCGGTCTGAACGCCCGCAGAAACAACGCATCCAGCAGGCGCTGGCGAACGGCGCTCATGGACGGATCCAACGCCGTTCGCAACACCTCTTCAGGTATCGGCGTTCCCAGCAGCAGGTGGGTATAGCGCACCGCATGGTGTAGCGGATTCAACAAATCCAGTTGCCGGGCACGCGCTATGGTCGCGGGCCAGAAACCCGGCTCGGCCCCCAGTTCGCGAATCAGTTGGTCGAGATCAACCAGTTCACGCAGAGCGCGGTCGAACTCCCCGTAAAACAAGTGGGTCGCTGAGTGCAGCAGCATGTCGCTGGGTGCAAGCACCTTGAACACGCCTAACTCGGCATCCTCCAGAGGCTGAGCCGCCGCGATGAGCGCGGCGGCATCGCAACGCACCCCGGTGGTCGGCGGCAGCAAGGTATGGTGGATGTCGATGAGGGTGCCGCGGCGGGCATGCTGCATGGGCGGGAGTTCATGCATCCATGCGCGGTAATAGCGCTGGTCGTAGGCATTCATGTGCGTGGGCACCCAGCCGTTGCGGATGAAGACCTGCTCTACCGAATCCAGCGTCCCCTTGGGCACCAGGATATCCACATCGGTGAATAAGCGTCCTCTGGATGCCATGCGCCCGGCGGCGTAATAGGCCGCGCCCTTGAGCAGCACGACGGGGATCGCCAACGGCGCGAGGGTATCGGCGATACCTAGCAATTCCCAATGCACCGCCAGGCGATGGCGCAGGGACAGATTCCAGGCCGTTTCCAGATGCTGACGTGCAGCTTCAGGCATATTGCCCAGTTGCTCGGCGTCACTGAGCCGTGCATGGAGTTGCCCCATCACATCGGCGTGCCGCGCCTGACGCACGAGCACATCCCACTCGCCCGTGGAAAGATTGGCGGCGTTGCCGGGTTCGCGCAGCAGGGTGACAACCAGGTCCGAATGGGCCATGGGGTAATTGTTCTCAGGAAGTACCAATGATCTGGGGGGATGATACCCGCAGAGCGGGGTCGCTCGCGCGTTCCGGGCGCAATTGCCGCTAGCCCCGAGTCAGCGCGTCGATGGCGGCGTAGGCCTGTTCCAGGCTGCCGTAGGAGATGCGGTGGATGTCGCAGGCCTCAACGAGGCCGCCCAAGGTATTGAACCCGGCCAGCCCAAGCACGTTGTAGTTGAAGGCGTTGTGCACCAGTTCGACAAAAGCCGTGGACTTGCCGCGTGCCTCACAACTCAATTCGCCGTTCTGGATGAACTGGGGGAACACCACCCAGGCTGGATGCACCGCTTCATCCATGCGCCGCACGCTCTCGGTGGGCGGTCTCATATGCGCGACGGTGCCTTTGCCGGTATCCGCGCAAGCCTTGCCCACGACCACATTCTTGCCCAGGCCGCGCACGATCTCGATGGAGCGGTTTTTCAGACTCACCGGCCGGGAAATGGGCACCACCAAGCCATCCGTCAGCCGGACCAGGGCCAATTCGTCGGACAGCAGGCGCCAATCCCGGTTGACCAGGCCGGCGCATAGCGTGCTCTTGCCGGAGCCGGGGGGGGCCGGAAGAATCATCGCCCGCCCATCCCGCTCCACGACTGCGGCATGCAGCATCAGGTATTGGTGCGCATGATTGGAGATGACCCAATTCAGGCCCCATTCCAGCATGGGCATGGCCTGATCGGCCGGCAGCGGCTTGAACGGCACGCGCCCATCGAAGGAAAAATTCACTTGGGGACGGATCCAGCGGCGCACACCTGCAGGTGACGCCACGCTGACATGAAAGTCGATGAACTCGTCCTCGCCCACCAGTTCGAAATCGGGGTAGAGGGTAGATAGACCCTCGCTCACGGAGGCAAGTGGCGATGCCACCGAGAAACGGAAGGGGCCAACCTGGAATGCCAAGCGCCCCTGAGCCAGACGGGCGGTCAGTTGTGAAGGAGGCAGCTGACCGAGGATCAAGACGGACGCCGGGAGATCAGGCGGGCCTCGAACAAGCGAGTCAGCCAAGCATCCAGCACCTCGGCCAATTCTGGCATATCCGCTTCGCCATCAAGCACGGCCATCAATTCTGCGGTGGTCCGCGCATCCGCCTGCAACACATCCAGAATATGCCCGGCCTGGGGGGTGAGCATATGGGTTTCGCCTGTCAAAGGCTGGTAGGCGATACAACCATCCTCCCAACAGCGCAGACCGATGTCGGCACGCGCCAGTTGCCAGACTTCAGACATGCCCCCCGCTTACTCCGCGCTGCCGAAACACCACATATCCGGCACCTTGCCATAGACATCGACGGTGCTGACAAACGTCTCCAGGCTACAAGCGGTCACGGCGTTCGCAAACGAGGTGATGACCCCGCTGGGGGTCTGGTAGCCCGCGGGCACCGGATAGCGGGAACCGTACACCGAGGCGTTCATCAGGGCCGCCACGGCATGGAATCCGGCCGTCTGTTTGTTGCCCAGACTCCCCGAACAGGCAATGATGGGGGTCGTGCTTTGCTTGTCATGCACAGCCTGCCAAAGGGTCACGTTGGTGCCGTATGTAGTCAATGCCAGCCCGGTGTTGGGCCCAAAAAAGGTCACGCCGAACACGGTGTTGAACAGAGATGTCTGGGCATGACTGGCGCTGATCAGCTTGCCCAACTGGTCCGTCCAGGTGGCTTGGCCGTTCAAGTTGCCCCAGTATCCCGGGCTACAGCCGCAGGGATTGGCTTCGCCGGGCTTGGACAGGTTGCCGGACATGATCTCGGAACCGGTGCAAACACCCCATCCCCCCAAGACGCTGCGGCTGGCCAAAGTGAGGATGACGCCGGAACCGACCATGCCGGCCTTCGCCAGACGGCGACGCGCCTCATCGACCTGCACGGTCTTCGCGGCCTCCGGGTCGGTGGGCAGTGTGGAATTCGTCTCGTCGCTCATTGTGATTCTCCAAAGCTTTAGGCTGTCTATTTAATAACAAGCAAAAAACATACCAGGCTGCGTCATTGCTTGTGCATTCCCTGAACACGGGGCTTCAGGGGCAGCGAGCAAACCGGGCCCGCATCCAAACCGGGCAAACGTAAAAAATTCCGACATCCTGTTCAGATGCCTTGTCCTCCGCTCACCCTGGGCTGACCAGACAGATCCGTCCAGAGTTTCACCTGGGACCAACCCGCCTGCCGCAACAGTTTTTGACAAGCTTCGCCCTGATTGTATCCGTGCTCGAACAGCAGCCAACCACCCTGGCTCAGGTGCGCCGGCGCGCCAGCCACGATCCTGGCTATGTCGGCCAGTCCCCCGTCACCGCTCTGCAAGGCCGCCATGGGTTCGAAACGCAGATCGCCCGAGTCGAGGTGCGGATCGCCAGCGGCAATATAGGGCGGATTGGCGACGATCATGTCGAATTTCTTTACATCCAGGCCCGTATACCAGTCCCCGGCGATGCAATGCACATTGTCGGCGCCGAGCCGGCGCACATTGGTTTGCGCCACCGCCAGCGCCGCGGCGGAGG
>JBGSHR010000187.1:0-1942 GCA_041752155.1 Thiobacillaceae bacterium
CGGCATCGCCGGCGCCGGCGGCGGCGGCTTGAAGCGCCTGTTCATGACCCATCCGCCCCTGGCGGAACGCATCGCCGCGCTGCGGGCGGTGCAGTAAATTTGCGCCGGGCGGGACGGCCGGTTTGGAAACACCTTTCACCATGATCGGACGCGAAAATGAATAATGGGATCTCCATCGGCGAACCCTGGATGTGGGGGGCTTTCATCGCCTTCGTGTTGGCCATGCTGGTGCTGGACCTGTTCGTGTTCGGCGGCCGCAAGGCCCACAAGGTCGGCGTCAAGGAAGCGGCGATCTGGTCCCTGGTCTGGGTCAGCCTGGCGCTGTTGTTCAACGCCGGCCTGTGGTGGTACCTGAGTGGCACGGCCGGCCCGGAAGTCGCCGACCGCAAGGCCCTGGAATTCCTCACTGGTTATCTCATCGAGAAGTCCCTGTCGGTGGACAACGTATTCATCTTCCTGCTGATCTTCTCGTCCTTCCACGTCGCCGCCGAATACCAGCGCCGGGTGCTGATCTACGGCGTGCTGGGCGCCATCGTCCTACGCGCCGTCATGATCCTGGCCGGGGCCTGGGTGGTACGGGAGTTCGGTTGGGTGCTCTATATCTTCGGCTTTTTCCTGATCGTCACCGGCATGCGCATGCTGGTCATGGCGGAGAAGCAACCCGACCTGGAGAAGAACCCGGTGCTGCGCTTCGCGCGCCGGCATCTGCCCATCGCCGAGGGCCACCACGGCGCGGCATTCACCGTGATGAAGGACGGCGCGCGCTATTTCACGCCCCTGTTCCTGGTGCTGCTCCTGATCGAGGCCTCCGACCTGGTGTTCGCGGTGGATTCCATCCCGGCCATCTTCGCCATCACCACCGACCCCTTCATCGTCTTCACCTCCAACATCTTTGCCATCATGGGCCTGCGGGCGCTGTATTTCCTGCTCGCCGACGTGGCGGATCGTTTTCACCTGTTGAAATACGGCTTGGCCATGGTGCTAACCTTCATCGGCGCCAAGATGCTCATCGCCCCCTGGTATCACGTGCCGGTGGCCGTCTCCCTGGCCCTCGTCGCCATGATGATCGGGACCAGCGTGGTTGCCAGCCTGATCGCCACGCGCAAGGCGCACCCCTGATCCGCCTGGCCAAAATGGAGATCAAAATGAAGGGCACCACCAGCGACACCGCACCTTCCGGCGCTCTAGGTATCCGGGTCGCCGTGGGCCTGGCGGGCATGATGCTGCTCGCGCTATTCATCCTCATGGGCCATGCCGCGACGCGGCAATCCGCCACCATGCAGGCTCTGGATGACTACGAAACCACCGGCGTGGCGGAGCAACCCGCCGCCGTGGAATAAGGCCCATGGCCGCCGCTTCGCCCATCAGCCGCCGTCTGACGCCCTGGCTGGCCTTGACCGGCCTGACGCTGCTGGCGTTTCTGGTGTTGCGGCCATTCTTCGCGCCCCTGGCCTGGGCGGGAGTGCTGGCCTACGCTTCCTGGCCGCTGTCGGAGCGGATACGCGCCCGCTGCGGCGGCCGCGACACCCTGGCCGCCAGCTTGAGCACCGTCCTGGCGACCCTGACCCTGTTCGCGCCACTGTTGTGGCTGGCCTGGGTGTCGCAGCAGGAAATGGCGGGTTTTTTCGCGGCCTTGCGCGCCTTCCTGAACCAGCCGCCCGAGGTGCCGGCCTTCCTGCACAACCTGCCCTGGCTGGGTGATTGGCTCTTCCAGCAAAGAACCCAGTTGCTGGCCGACCCGCAAGGTGTCAGCGCCACCGTCAAGGCCTGGTTCGCGTCCCATGCCGGCCAGGCGGCGATACTGGCCGGCGATGTGGGCAGGAACCTGATCAAGCTGGTGTTGGTGCTGCTGATCCTGTTCTTCTTCTATCGCGACGGTGGGCGCATCGTGCGCGAGCTGCGCCATGTCCTGGCGCGTTTCCTCGGCCCGAGCAGCCACGGC
>JBGSHR010000188.1:0-12156 GCA_041752155.1 Thiobacillaceae bacterium
CCGCCGCCACGGCCCTGGCCGTGACCGGCTGGGGCGGCTGGTACGCCTATTCCGAGTACGGCCTGCTGCTGGACCCGGTGACGCCCGGCCTGGCCCTGCTGCTGGTCTTCATCCTGACCAGCCTGCACCATCATGCCAGCAGCGAGCGGCGCCAGCGCTGGGTGAAGCAGGCCTTTTCGCGCTACGTGTCGCCCAATCTGGTGAAGCATCTGGTGGACAACCCGGGCCAACTGGAACTGGGCGGCAGCCGGCGCGAGTGCAGCTTCATCTTCACCGACCTGGCCGGCTTCACCACCCTGATGGAGAAGCTGGACCCGGCCGAAGCCGTGTCCCTGCTCAATGAATACCTGGACAACATGATCCGCATCGCCTTCCGCCACGAGGGCACCCTGGACCGCATCGTCGGCGACGCGGTGGCCATCATGTTTTCGGCCCCGGTGGAGCAGGCGGACCACCGCCAGCGCGCCTTGCGCTGCGCCCGGGAGATGCACCGCTACGCCAGCCAGTACGCGCGGGAGGCCAATGGGCGCGGCATTCCCTTCGGACATACGCGCATCGGTATCCATACCGGCGAGGTGACCGTGGGCAACTTCGGCGGCACCAACATGTTCGACTACCGCGCCCTGGGCGATCCGGTGAACACGGCGGCCCGGCTGGAGAGCGTGAACAAGCAGCTGGGCACCCTGGTCTGCGTCTCCGAGGCCACCCTGGTGGGCTGCCCGGAGGTGGTGGCGCGGCCGGTGGGCAAGCTGGTGCTGAAAGGAAAAACCCAGCCCTTGGCGGTGTACGAGCCGGTGATCCCGGAGGTGGGGGAGGCGGTGCCCGACACGGATTACGAGGTGGCCTATCTGCATATGGCGCTGAACGATCCCCAGGCCCGGGAAATCTTCGAGCGCATGGCGACGGAGCGGCCCGACGATCCGCTGGTGCGCTTCCACCTGGAACGGCTGCGCGGCGGCCAAAGCGGCGACCTGATCGTCTTCACCCAGAAGTGAGCCGGGGCCGGCGGGGGTGAGCGCGGGGGTGGCCCGGAATTTGCGTGTTTCCGGCATTGCCCCACGCGTGAAGCGACCCGCATGCAATCCCCGATCCAGACTTACCTAGAAGCACTCCACCGCCGTCTTGCCGCTGTGCGCGACGGCGAAGTGGCGAGTTATATCCCCGAACTCTCCAAGGCCGACCCCGACTGGTTCGGCATCTGCCTCGTCACCATGGACGGCGTGGCCTATTCCGTGGGCGATGCCGAGCAGCTCTTCACCATCCAGTCCATCTCCAAGCCTTTCGTCTACGCCACCGCCCTGGCGGACCGGGGCATGGAATTCGTGGCCGGCAAGGTGGGGGTGGAGCCCAGTGGCGACGCCTTCAATTCCATCAGTCTCGATCCCCAAACCGGTGCACCGCGCAATCCGATGATCAATGCTGGTGCAATCGCCACCACCAGTCTGGTTCGTGGCGAGACGACCGAAGCCCAGTGGCGGCGTATCGAGGAGTCCATCGCGACGTTCATGGGCCGGGATGCCTGGGTCGACGAGGCCGTGTGCCGGTCGGAGAGCGAGACCGGTTTTCGCAACCGCGCCATCGCCTGGATGCTGAAGAATTCCGCCATCATCGACGGCGATCCCATGGCGTCGCTGGAGAACTATTTCCGCCAGTGCTCCCTCCTGGTCAACTGCCAGGATCTGGCCTACATGGCGGCGACCCTGGCCAATGGCGGCGTGCATCCGCTCACGGGCAAGCGCGCCCTGCCGGTGGAACAGGTGGAGCGGGTGCTGAGCGTCATGGCCACCTGCGGCATGTACGACTACGCCGGCAGTTGGCTCTTCGAGGTCGGCATGCCCGCCAAGAGTGGTGTGGCCGGCGGCATCATCGCCGTCCTGCCGGGCCGGTTCGGCATCGGCATCTTCTCCCCGCGGCTCGACGAGAGGGGAAACAGCGTGCGCGGCATCGAGGCCTGCAAACACCTTTCCCGCGACTTCAGCCTGCACGCCTTCTCCCGCGTGGGCGACCCCAGCATGGCCCTGGGCCGGATCTACTCCTGCGCCGACGCGCCCTCGCGGCGCCAGCCGATCGGAAAAATGCGCGCCTATCTGAACCAGCACGCGCATCGCATCAAGTACCTTTGCCTGCACGGATTTCTCGCCGTGGAGGGGGTGGAATACATCATCCGGCGCATGCAGGGCATGGCCGCCGAAAGCCACAGCTTCATCCTCGACATGCATCAGGTGGATGGCATCACGGAAAGCGCGGCGCGCCTGCTCAACGAGGCTCGCATCGGTTTCGGCGAGGAGGATATCGCCGTGGTGTTTTCCCGCATCCACGATTGCCAGGCCGTCATGGAACCGCTAAGCAAGTCGGCGCGGAAAGGCGATCGCGGTTTCCTCAGCTTCGAGGACAACGATCTGGCGGCGGAGTGGTGCGAGAACCGGCTGGTCGGAGCGCTTTCCTGGGCGCCGGGTCAGCTGGGCGCCCTGGCGGATTCGCCCCTGTTCACGGGGCTGCCCGAGGCGGTGATGGGTCTGGTGGAGGCGGCGGCCCACGTCCAGGAGTTTGCCGCCGGCGCCCCTATCCTGACGGCGGGGCAGGCGGGGGACGGCCGCATCTTCTTCATCGAGTCCGGCCAGGTCAGCATCCTGGTGCCCCTGGAAAGCGGTGCCCACCAGCGTATTTCCACCCTGGGGCCGGGCATGAACTTCGGCGAGATGGTCCTGCTGGGCCAGACCACCCGCAGCGCCTCGGTGCACGCGGATACGGCGGTGCGTTGCCGCATCCTGGAAGTCGGGGATCTGGAAAGGCTTTCCGAAGAGACGCCGCTACTGAAAATCACCTTGCTGGAGAATCTGGCCAAGGACATGGCCAACAAGCTGCGCGGCGCCACCCAGTGGATCGCCGCGCTGGCCTGATGGGCCGGGGGGCGTGTAGCCAGCGCTTGCTGTGATGCTGGCGCCCGGCGGCAACAGCCAGCGGGGCGCCGTCTAGCGGATGCTGACCTCGACCCTGCGGTTCAGTAGCTCCGGGGTGTTGTCGGGTGTCTGGACCGCCAGCATGGTCTTGCCGTAGGCGTCCTGGCTGATTTCCAGGATAGGGGCCCGGTTTTTCCTGATCTGGTCCGTGATGGCCGCGCTGCGCTTGTGGGAAAGCTGCTGGTTGATGGCCTTGCCGCCCACGGTGTCGGTGTAACCGGCGATGGTGATGTCGGCGGCCGGACGTTTGCGGATTTCATCCAGGATGAGCGGCATGATGGCCTGGGAGTCCCGGGTCAGATGGGCGCTGCCTGATTTGAAATAGAGGATATAGGTGACCGGCGGGGGCGGCATGGCCTGCATGGAATCGCCGAAATCCTTGTCGTACTGCGCCTGCTCCAAGGCGTAAATCTTGTTGGACAGCCCGTCGATGATGACGGCCTGTCCGGCCTGGTCGAGGATCACCCCCTGGGCCTTGCCCTCCAGTATCTCCACCTCGCCGAGGGGGCCCGCCGGGTTCTCTACCAGGGCCACGTAGGAGTGGGGCAGTTTGGGCAGGCCTTCGTCCAGGATCTGCTGGGTGGATGCCTTGACCGCGTGGAAATCCTTTTCGGCGATCTGTTTGTCGGCCTCATTGTCGATCCCGTCCAGGGTCAGGCTCTGACCGGTATGGTCCAGGTAGGTCTCTCCCCCGCGGGTGCGGAAAACCACCTTGCTGGCGGCGCCGTCCGGGCTGTCCAGCAGGATGAGGTAGGAGCCCATGCTTTTCAGCGTGGCCGCCAGGGATGCCAGCGCGGGACCAAAGTCGTGGTCGATGCGTTGCTTGTCCACGGCGTGGGGCCGGTCGGGGTAGCCGTCGATGAAGACGCCTTGGTTGGTCTGGTCCAGCACCATGGGCGCGTTATCCCGCGCCTGGACGGAAAGGGTGCCCAGCGGACCCCGGGGGGATGCCAGCAAGGCCGCGTAGGAGTGGGGCAGTTCGGGCAGGCCGGCGGCGAGGATCTTGCGCATGGGGCCCAAGGTCGGCCCGAAGGTTTCTTCCATCTGGTTCGCGTCGACGCGATAGACCACATCCTGGAGGCGATCCTGGTGGTACGCATACCCCTGGACGAAGTGGGCCGAGCCCTGCTCCCCGGTCACATCGACCTGGGTGGGGGTGCTGTCCGGCGCCGGCGGGGCGATGACGGTCTGGGAGGCGCAACCGGCCGTCAATAGAGCGGCCGTGAGCAGGCTGGCAGTGAGGCGCATGGGATGTCGGCGCTCAGTCGGCTTCGACTTTGACCACGAAGTGGGTGCCGCGTACGCCTATGGTGCCGGTGGGGGTCTTGACCGAGACCGCGTCGGGCTTGATCTTGGCGATGGCCCCGGACAGGTAGGCCAGGGTGCCTTTGGCCAGGCTGGCGCCCAGCTTGAGATTGCCCTTGTTGGGGGCGTAGACGTATTCGTCCACGGTCAGTTCGGTATCGGGCCCAAAGGACATGACGGTGTTGTCCTTGAAGGTGACTCCAAGGGAGGCGCGGGCGCTGGTGCGCAGGATGTTGCCGGCCTTGATGGGCGTGCCCACGGTCGCCTTGATCGGATTGCCTGCGTTGACCACGAAGGCCTCGCCTTTCACCGTTTTGACATAGCCGATGATGGTGTCATCAGCCAGGGCGGGCAGGTTGACCATGAATAGCAAAGCCACCAGGGAAAATAGGGCGCGCATGATGTTTCCTTCTCGGTTTTTCATTCAATTGGGACGGCAAGTTACCATTTTTTTTGTTGATCTGTTGGCGATTATTTGGCTCGGATAGGGCGTCATATGTCTACAGTGATGTTCCTGCCAATGGCATTGATTTAGAGGCTATTGCATGTCTGGATATGCCCGGGCGGCGGGCGTCGCTATGGGCTTTGTCCTGACACAATGGGTGTGAAGTGCTCATCTCGGTCGACATCGATGTATACATAAATGTCCACCGTCACGGGCTTGTGCCCATTTCACCACCGAGATAGCGCAAGGTCAGGACGGTGATGTCGTCCGATTGCTCGGCGCCGGCCGCGAAATCGCTCACGGCTTGGGAGAGCCGGCGCACCAGGCCATCCATGGCGGCGTCGGCCGGGTAGTCATCCAGGGCCGCCTGGGTCCGCTCCTGGGTGAACATGTCGCGCCGCGGATTTTCCGCCTCGGTGATGCCGTCGCTATACAGGACGAGGCGGTCTCCGGCGGACAGGGTAAGTTCGAGACATTGGTAGCGCGGCTCCGGGATGATGCCCAGCAAGGCCCCTTTTGCCCCGATGACGGCCTCGAAGGGGCCGCCCCCGCGCGACAGGAGAGGGGGTGGATGGCCGCCGTTGAATAAAGTCATGCGGCCGTTGCGCACCGAGATGACGGCGACGCACAGGGTGACGAACATGTCGGCCTCATTGCCATCACACAGCAGGCGATTGAGCGTGGGCAGGAACAGATCGCCGGGCCGTTTGCCGCTGCCCTGGGCGCGCAGCAGGGTGAGGGTGCGCATCATGAACAAGGCCGCCGGCATGCCTTTGCCGGAGACGTCGCCGACCGCCACCAGGATGTGCTCGTCGTCGACCGGGAAGGCGTCGTAGAGATCGCCCCCCACCTCCTTGGCCGCCAGCAGGTGGGCATGGACCTCCACCTGGCCATGACGCGGAAAGAGGGGGTCGTGATGGGGCAGCAAGCCCATCTGGATGTCCCTGGCCGCGGCCAGTTCCTTCCGGAGATGCTCGAACCTCAGTTGTTCTTCATTGGCCTGGATCATCCGCTCGCTGTTGGCGCGCATGCGCTGGATCACCAGGCGGGTGAGGTTGCGCATGACGCCCGGCAGGGGGGCCAGGTGTTGCCAGAAATCGTCCTCGTGCACGGCCAGGATCTCGCACTCGCCCATTGAATAGACGTGGGCCGAGGTCCTGTGCCCGTCCAGGATGGACATCTCGCCGACGGCCTCGCCGGGGGCGATGCGCATGCCGGCATGCGTGGGGTCTCCGGTCAGGCGCGCCTCCAGATGGCCAGCGAGCAGGAAATAGAGGTGATGATTGTCACGCCCGGCTTCGATCAGCCTATCCCCGCCGCTCAGGCGGATACGGCGGCAGGTTGCAAGGATCTCGGCCACCTGGGAGGCGGGGGCATCCCGGAACAGGTTAATGAGGTGGTAATCCAATTGGAGCGGATCGGGTCGGAATGAGCGCTCGGCCTAAGCCGAGGTTGCCTGGCGTTCCAGGGGCAGGGTCAGGGAGAGGATGTTGTGGTTGCGCTCGCGCCGGTATTCCATGTCGCTGGTGTATTGCCGCATCAGATGTATGCCCAGCCCTCCCGGCTCGGCCTGCGCCAAGGTGCTCGGCAGGATCGCGGGGGCGCGGGCGGTCGGGTCGAAGGGCGGGCCATCATCGATCACCTGCACCAGGATGCGATCGTCGAGGATGGAGCAAGCCAATTCGATCTGGCCGGCCAAGTCAGGCTGGCGGGCATGGTCCATCACGTTGGTGACGGCTTCCGTCAACACCAGATCCAGGCGAAATGCCGCCTGGGCGGGTAGGTCTTTGCTGGCGGCGATGCCCTCGAGCCATTCGCCCAGGTTCGCCAGTTGACTGTGCTCGTTGGCCAGGGTCAGCCGGGAGGTCACATCCGACGTGGTTTGCCGAGACATGGATACACCGGGCGGGGCCGGCGATTCAGGCCTTCAGGCCAACCAGGGCGGTCGGCTCGTCGGCGAACAGGGGGATCAGGCTGTCGATCCCCGCTGTTTCCAGGGCTTCCTTGACCATGGGTTGCAGGCCGAATAAGGCCATGCGGCCGCCTCGCGTGATCTTGGCCTTGGCGCAGGAGAGCAGCAGACGCATGCCGATGGAGGCGATGAAGTCCACCCCATTCATGTCGACGATGATGTTGGCGCTGTCCGTGGTGGTCAGGCTGGTGAAGCGCAGATCGATCTCGCCGGACCCTTTCATGTCCAGGCGACCGTTCAGGCGGATGCGCTTGGCTTGGGAGTCAATTTCGTCAAAGTGAATATCCATCGGGTCCTCCGTAAGAAGCCGGAATACTAGCGGATGGCTCCCTGGATTGAGCATGGGGGGGTGTTAATTCACGGAACTGTAACAATAGAAATATTCGCTGCGATTCGGGTCGCTCAGGCCGGGCTGTCTGGGTCGGCGAACTCCAGAATGCTGGTGTCGCCGTCGATATCGGTGATCTCGGCGCGCATCAGGGTACCGTTGCCGTGATAGGCGTAGCGGTGGGCCTGTTCCACCTCGCCGTACACCATCTTGTCGAAGCCCATCAGGCGGTCGGCCTCGTCGAAATAGCCCTTGAAGAAGGTGTTGCGGTTTTCCACCTCCTCGGGCCCTAGAGGGTTCACCAGCTTGAATGGCAGGCTGATGCCGGTGTAGGTGAGGAAATGGCGGAGCTGGTATTGGTCCATGGGCGTCTCTAGAGCTGGCGTACCTTGATGTTCAGGGTCTGGATGCGATAGGCGATCTGGCGCGGCGTCATGCCCAGCAGGCGGGCGGCCTTGGCTTGCACCCAGCCGGCCTGTTCCAGGGCGGCGATGACCCGTTCCCGCTCGTCCAGGTTGGGGTCGTCCAGGTCCACCGTGGGGCCGGCGCCGCGGGCGTGGGACACCTGTTCGTTGATGCCGGTGAGCAGGATGTCGTCCCGGTCGATGACGCCGTCCTCGGACATGACGGCGGCGCGCTCCAGGCAGTTTTCCAGCTCGCGCACGTTGCCCGGCCAGTCGTAATGCATGAGCACGCGCAGGGCGGGGTCGGTGAGGGACAGCTCGCGCCCCTGCTGCTGGCCGATCTTGCCCACCAGGAAGCGGGCGATGTCGGGGATGTCCTCCATGCGCTCGTGCAGGGCGGGCAGGTAGATGGGCATGACGTTGAGGCGGTAGTACAAGTCCTCGCGGAACTTGCCCGCCTCCACGTCGGCCTCCAGGTCCCGGTGGGTGGCGGCCACCACGCGCACGTTGATCTTGATGGTGCGGTTGCCTCCCACCCGTTCCAGCTCGCCCTCCTGCAACACGCGCAACAGCTTGGCCTGGAACGCCGGGGAGACCTCGCCGATCTCGTCCAGGAACAGGGTGCCGCCGTCGGCCTGCTCGAAGCGGCCCTTGCGCTGGGCCATGGCGCCGGTGAAGGCGCCCTTCTCGTGGCCGAACAGTTCCGACTCCAGCAGGTTTTCCGGCAGGGAGGCGCAATTGAGTTTGACGAAGGGATTGCGCGCCCGCGGCGAGTTGTAGTGGATGGCGTTGGCGATCAGCTCCTTGCCGGTGCCGGTCTCGCCGCGAATCAGCACGGTGGTGTTCCACTTGGCCACCTGGCGCACCTGCTCGAACACCCGGCGCATGGGCTGGGTGTGGCCGATGATGTTGTCGAAGCCGTACTGGCCGCGCACCGCGCGTTGCAGCTGGTCGCGCTCGTCCTTGAGCTCCTGGCGTTCCTGCTCCACCTCCCAGGACAGGCGCACGCTCTGGCCGATGAGGTTGGCCACCATTTCCAGGAAGCGGCCCTTCTCCTGCAATTCCTGGCCGTAGCAGGTCTCCGGCTGGGCCGCCAGCACGCCGACCACCTCCTGGCCGACGCGGATCGGTACGCCGACGAAGGGGCCATCGCTGTCGTAGATGCCCAGGCGGCCAAGGAAGCGGGGATCGTCGGCGATGTGCTCGAGGATGACGCTCTCGCCCGCTTCCATGATGCCGCCCACCACGCCCTCGCCGGGCTGGTAGCGCACCTCGCCCGGGCGCATGGTGGGCAGGCCGTGTACCGCGCTCAGGGCCAGTTCGCCGCTGGCCGGGTCGGCCAGGCTGACCATGCCCCGCTCCAGGCCGCCGCCGTCGTGCAGCACCTGCAACACCCCGGCCAGGGTCTCGCGCAGGTTGAGGGAGCGGGACAGGATGGCGCTCACCTGGAACAGGGTGTCCATCTCGGCGCGGGAGCGTTCGTATTGGCGGCGCAGGCCGATGTCGTGACTGGGTTGATTCATGCTCGCCTCACACCGCCGGGAACTGGACGCGCACGCGGCAGCCGCCGCCGGGCCCGGGTTCCAGATTGATCAGGCCGCCGTGGTGCATGACGATGTCCTGGGCCATGGCCAGTCCCATGCCGATGTGCTGCTGCTGGGCGCCCTTGGTGGTGAAGTAGGGTTCGAACACCTTCAGGCGCCACTCCTCCGGCACTCCGGGACCGCTGTCCTCGATCAGCACCTCCAGGCGATCGTCCACCGCCAGGGTGGTGAGGCGCAGTTCGCGCCGCTCGCCCCGGGACTCGTGGATGGCATCCAGGGCGTTCTCCACCAGTTGCTTGAACAGGGAATAGAGCTGGGTGGGGCGGCCGTTCAGGTTGGGCAGGGCGGCGGCGGGCTGCCATTCCACCACCACGCCGTCGGCCAGCAGGCGTGGCGTGTGCAGGCGCAGCACGTCCTGGAGCAGGGCGTTGAGGTTGACCGATTGGGGCGCCTCCCGGGTCTCGTCCGGGACGCAGCCGCGCAGGGTGGCCAGGACCTCCTGGCCCTTGTCCATGGCCTCGTGCAGCACGGCGGCCAGAAAGTCGGGCTGCTCCGCGTCGGGACGCCGCTCCAGCATGCGGCTGGCGGCGGCCACCATGTTGAGAGGGCCTTCCAGTTGGTAGATGGCCCCGGACAGGGCCTCGCGCAGGCTCTGAATGCGCTCCTGCTCGGCCAGCAGAGCGCGCAGCCCGTTCACCCGGATGGTCTCCTCGTTGGCCTTGATGGCGGTCACGTCCTGCACCACCAGCAGCAGGTACTTGCGCATGGTCGGCGCGTAAAAGGCGTCGGCGCTGCTGTCCAGTTCTTCTATCCAGGAACCGGCGCAGGAGAACCAGCGCGGTTCGCGGCCGGGGCGGTCGAAGCGCAGTTCATGGCCGGCGAAGCCACGTCCCGACGCGCCGGCCTTGGCGAATTCCGGCCCCAGGTTTTCACGCAGGGCGGCCAGCAGGGTCTGGGCCGGTTCCCGTCCCAGATCGCCGATCAGTTTCTTGTATTCCTGGTTGTCCAGCACCACCCGCTCGCTGTCGTCCAGCAGGGCGATGGCCACCTGGGCGGCGTCCACCACCGACTCGATCAGGTGCTTCTGGTTATGCACCTGGCGTTCAAGATGGTGCATCTCTGTCACATCCCGGTGCATGCCCAGGTAGTGGGTGGTGTTGCCCATCTCGTCCAGCACCGGGGTGATGGTGAGATCGGCCAGGTAGCGGCTGCCGTCCTTGCGCCGGTTTACCAGCAGGCCGTTCCAGGCGCGCTGGCGCTTGAGTTGGGCCCACAAGGTCTCGTAGACGATCTTGGGGGTCATCTTGTAGGACAGCATGGACTGGTTCTCGCCCGCCAGCTCCTCCGCCTTGTAGCCCGTGGCGCGCTGGAACGCCGGGTTGGCGTAGAGGATGCGCGCCTTGCCGTCGGTGATGGAGATGGCCAGGGCGGCCTGCTCCACCGCCTGGCGGAACACCTGGGGGGGGAGGGGAGTGGTGGGGGGGGCGCTGGACATGTCCGTGACATCGCTGCAAGAAGGATTGACAGGTTTAAAGCAACTAGCGTGCCGAAATACATGAGGAGCGGGATATCTCGAATCCAGTGCCGCTGCCGTGCGGGGCTTGTCGCATTTGCAACAAGCCCCCCCTCAAGTGGCTGAAGCAACACAACAAACGGGGCTCGATTCGACGCGTGATGCGCGGCAACAGCATGATTATTCATGGTTATCCGCAAATGCCCAGGCCTGGCACGACACCTGCATTGGGATAGCCCAGGAGAACATAGACCGTGAGCGAATACCTCTTACTGCTGCTTTCCACCGCCCTGGTGAACAACGTGGTCCTGGTGAAATTCCTCGGCCTGTGTCCCTTCATGGGCGTGTCGAAGAAGCTGGACAGCGCCCTGGGCATGGGCATGGCCACCACCTTCGTGCTGACCCTCACCACCGCCGCCACCTGGATGCTGGAGCACTGGCTGTTGCAGCCCCTGGGCATCCAGTACCTGCGCATCCTCGCCTTCATCCTGGTGATCGCCGCCGTGGTGCAGTTCACCGAGATGGTGATCCGCAAGGTGAGCCCCTCCCTGTACCAGGTCCTGGGCATCTATCTGCCTCTGATCACCACCAACTGCGCCGTGCTGGGTGTCTCCCTGCTCAACGTCTTGGAGAAGCACGCCTTCATCAACAGCCTGCTCTATGGCTTCGGTTCCGCCCTGGGCTTCACCCTGGTGCTGCTGCTGTTCGCCGGCCTGCGCGAACGCCTGGCTCTGGCCCAGGTGCCCGGCGCCTTTTCCGGCGCCCCCATCGGCTTCGTCGTCGCCGGTCTGCTGTCCCTGGCCTTCATGGGCTTCGCCGGCCTGGCCCCCCACTGAGGAGGATCGCTCATGCTCTCAGCCATCGCCAGCCTCTCCACCCTGGGCCTCATGCTGGGCCTGCTGCTGGGTTACGCCGCGCGCCGCCTGAAGGTGGAGGGCAATCCCCTGGCCGAGGAACTGGGGACCATGCTGCCCGGCTCCCAATGCGGCCAATGCGGTTTCCCCGGCTGCACCGGCGCCGCCCAGGCCCTGGCCGAGGGCGCAGCCCCGGTGACCCTGTGTCCCCCCGGCGGCAAGGACCTGGTGGCCGCCCTGGCGGCGAAGCTGGGGGTGGACGTGGATCTGGCCGGCGTCGAGGACAGTGTCCCCATGATCGCCGAGGTGCGCGAGGACCTGTGCATCGGCTGCACCCGCTGCTACAAGGTCTGCCCCACCGACGCCATCATGGGCGCCGCCAAACAGGTGCACGCGGTGTTCCGCGAGGCCTGCACCGCCTGCGGCAAGTGCGTGGAGATCTGTCCCACCGAGGCCCTGCTCATGACGCCGGTGCCGGTGACCCTGCAATCCTGGTATTGGCGCAAACCCGGCGCCGCCCAGTCTCTACCCATGGCGGCCTGACATGCTGTTCGGAAAATCCTTCCGCCTGCGCGGCGGCGTCCACCCCACCGGCCGCAAGGAACTCTCGGCGGAGCATCCGATCCGCGATCTGGCCCTGCCCGAGCGCCTGTTCATCTCCCTGCAGCAGCACATCGGCGCCGCCGCCAGCCCCGCCGTCAGCCCCGGCGATCACGTGTTCAAGGGCCAGCTCATCGCCGGCGGCCAGGGCATGGTGTCCGCCCCGGTGCACGCCTCCACCTCGGGCCGGGTGATCGCCATCGACGACTATCCGGCGCCCCATCCCTCCGG
>JBGSHR010000189.1:0-5250 GCA_041752155.1 Thiobacillaceae bacterium
CCTTCGCCCGCAGCGGCGGTGACTTGACGAGCGAGCCCGTCCAGGCCAGCTATGCTGGGCGCTGCCCCCTGCCCGGCGGCGGCCACGGCGAGCACATCGTACTCAAGACCCCGCAAGGCAAGGTCACCCTGATCCTGATGCCGTCCAAGCCGGTAGCCGCCGCCCTGCGCCTGTTCAAGGACGGTTTGAACGTCAGCGTGTTGCCGGCGGGCGAAGGCAGCATCGCGCTGGTGGCCGAGTCCGACGCACTGGTGCGCAGTGCGGAGGCGGACCTTCAGCGCTCCGTGCGCTGGTGGGGCAGCAGGACATGACGTGAACCATCGCGTAGGAAACCGCTCCCAACCCCCTCATCGGAAACGCCCATGCCTCTGAAAAACACCCTGCGCCGCGCCGCGCTTTGCGCGCTCGCGCTGACCGCTGGCCCTGGCCTTGTTAGTTCCCTCCACGCCGACGAGGCGGCGGTGCACAAG
This sequence comes from Thiobacillaceae bacterium, assembly GCA_041752155.1. Taxonomy (GTDB): domain Bacteria; phylum Pseudomonadota; class Gammaproteobacteria; order Burkholderiales; family Thiobacillaceae; genus PFJX01. Next base: position 471 of record JBGSHR010000189.1, read on the forward strand.
GCCGTCCAGACCTGGATCGGTCCCGACAGCCGCATCGAGATTATCCGCAAGGCCGGTTTCCTCGATCTCTACGAGGTGCGGGTGGACGACGAGCTGTTCTATGCCGACGCCAACGGCCGCTACGCCATCCTCGGCAACGTCGTCGACCTGAAAACCCGGAGCAACCTGACCCAGGAACGCAAGGCCGAGCTGTCGCGCATCCATTTCGCCGACCTGCCCCTGGAACTGGCGGCCAAACAGGTGAAAGGCAAGGGCCGCCGGGTGCTGGCCACCTTCGAGGATCCCAACTGCGGCTATTGCCGGAAACTGGCCCAGGAACTGGAAAAGCTGGACGACATCACGGTCTACACCTTCCTGCTGCCCATCCTGTCCCAGGACTCCGCCGACAAGGCGCGCGCCATCTGGTGCGCCAAGGACAAGGGCCGGGCTTGGCGCGACTGGATCATCGACGGCAAGGCCCCCAGGCCCGCAAAGTGCGATGTCCCGCTGGACAAGCTCCAGGCCTTGGGGCGCAAGTACAACATCACCGGCACACCGACGCTCTTCCTGGCCGATGGCAACCGCATCGGCGGCTACGTGCCCGCCGCGCAACTGGAACAGGCCCTGGCCCGGGCCGGAAAACGCTGAACCCTTCGACGAGAACACCCATGCAACGACGCCAATTTCTCCGCCTCGCCTCCCTGCTGCCCGCCCTCAGTCTGGCCCGCCCCGCGCTCGCGGGGGAATCCTTCGACGAAGGCATCGACTACCTGCGCCTGCCCAAGCCACTGCCCGTGGCGCGAAAAGGCCGGGCGGAGGTGCTGGAGCTGTTCTGGTACGGCTGCCCCCACTGCCATCAGTTGGAACCGTTGCTGGATGCCTGGCACAAACGCAAAAAGAATGTGGCCTTGAGGCGTCTGCCGGCGGTGCTGGGCGAAAGCTGGGCCATCCATGCCCGCGCCTACTACGCCGCCGAGTCGCTGGGGGTGCTGGAGCGCATCCACAAACCGCTGTTCGACGCCATCCACGTGGCGGGGAAACGACTCAACGATGAGGACGCGCTGACCACCTTTGTCGCGAGCCAGGGCATCAATGCCGGCAAGTTCAGACAGGCGTTAGGCGCCTTCGCCGTGGACGCCAAGGTGCGGCAGGCGCTGGAAACCACGCGCCGGGTCGGCCTGGACGGCGTGCCCGCCCTGGTGGTGAACGGCCGCTTCCTCACCAGCCCCGCTCTGGTCGGCAGCCGTGAGCGCACCCTGGCGGTGCTCGATTTCCTGGTGGCAAAGACTTGAATCACGCTGGAGAACGCTCGATGTCCCTGAAAAGACTTGTCCCGGCCTTGCTGACTGCCTTCTGTCTCGTCGGCCCCGCCCACGCCGAACCTGACCTCTCCGCGCCACAGACACTGGCCGCCGCCCAGGCCGGTAAGTTGGTACTGATCGACATCCGCACCCCGGCGGAATGGCGTGAAACCGGCGTCGCCCCCGGCGCCGGGCGGGTGGATTTCTACCGTGGGCCGGATGTCCTGGTCCCCTACCTCCTGCAACAGGTGAAGGGAGACAGGAACGCCCCCATAGCCCTGATCTGCCGCACCGGCAACCGCACCACGCAGGCCCAGAAATACCTGAAAAGCATTGGCTTTACCCAGGTCTACAACGTCAAGGAAGGCATGAAGGGCAGCGCTGCCGGGCCCGGCTGGCTGAAACGCGGCCTGCCGGTGGAGCCCTGCGCGACATGTTGACGTTCTTTCCCAATTCCCAACCTCCGAGGTACGACCATGAGTAAACAGCGACTTGTCTTCATCCTTGGCCTCGCCGCCGCGCTTTCCGGGGCCGTGCACGCCGACGTTCCAGGCATCAAGGACGGCGACCGGTTGACCCAGGAGATCGCCGCCAAGGTGCGCGACATCTCCACCCAGGAATTGCGCCGCGAGATCGAACGCAATCCAGAACTGGTACTGATCGACATCCGCACGCCGAATGAGATAGAGGGTATGGGCGGCGCCATCAAGGCCCCGCAGAACGTCAACATCCCGCGTGGCTGGCTGGAATTCCGCGTCACCGGGCTTGCCCGGAGCAAAGACACGCCCATCGTCGTGTACTGCGGCGCCAACATCCGCAGCCCTCTAGCCGCCCACACCCTGAAGCAGATGGGCTACAGCAACGTGAGGAACTATGCCGATGGCTTCATCGGCTGGAAAAAACAGAGGTTACCGGTCGAGTAGCCTTGTCTGCTGAATCGTTTTGCCAAACCCGCGTTCCACGGAAAACGCCCCCCAAGGAGAAGACTCATGAACAAGCTGATCGCGCTGTTCGCGATGTTGTGGCTGCAACCCGCCTGGGCCGGTCAGGTCGCCATCCCGGCGGGGCCGTTCCAGATGGGCTGTTCCAAAGGCGATAGCGCCTGCGAGAAGGACGAGGGCAAGCCCGGCGGCGTCACGGTGTCCGTGCCCGCCTTCGTCATCGACACTCACGAAGTCACGGTGGCGCAATACCGCGCCTGCATCGAGGCCGGGCGCTGCGCGCAGCCGCTGGCGCATCAGCGTAGCCAGTACTGCAATTTCGGCGCAACGGAACGCGACGCGCATCCAGTCAACTGCGTGGACTGGGGCCAGGCACAGGCCTATTGCCAGTGGCGGGGCGGTCGCCTGCCCTGGGAGGCGGAATGGGAGAAGGCGGCGCGTGCCGGGACGAAGGCGCGCTACCCCTGGGGCAACAAGGTGGACTGCAAGCAGGCCATTCTGGACGACGGCAAGACGCATGGCTCCGCCAGGAAGGAACTGGACGGCTGCGGCGAGGACCGAACCTGGCCGACTGGAACACGCCGGCCCAATGCCTTCGGCCTGTTCGATATGCACGGCAACGCGGGGGAGTGGACCGGAAACTGGTACGCGCCGGATGCCTTGGCCGTGCTCTATGGCAAAGGCAACCTCAAGGGGCCGGCCAAAAGCGAGCAACGCGTGGTGCGCGGCGGCTCCTGGGACGAGAACCAGGAAAACCTGCGCAGCTCATTCCGCAACACCAAGCCCCCCCGGCAGGATGACGCCATCTACGGATCCATCGGCTTTCGCTGCGCGGCGGATGCGCCATGAAATGCACTTCGCTCATCTTCACGCTCGGGCTGCTGCTCACCATACCGGCCTGCACGGCGAACGAGCCCACGCTGCAACAGAAACTGGACGCCGCCCTGGCGGCCAAGGGTCCGAACTACCAGCCGCGCACCGAGCATCGCCTGCCCGACGGCCGACCGAGTTACACCAACCGCTTGATCCTGGAAGACTCGCCCTACCTCCTTCAGCACGCCCACAATCCAGTGGACTGGTTCGCCTGGGGCGAGGAGGCGTTCGAAAAGGCGCGCAGTGAGAACAAGCCCATCTTCCTCTCCATCGGCTACTCCACCTGCCACTGGTGCCATGTGATGGAGGTGGAGAGCTTCGAGAACCCCGAGATCGCGCGCCTGCTGAACAAGCATTTCGTGGCCATCAAGGTGGATCGCGAAACCCGCCCCGATCTGGACCATCTCTATATGACCGCCGTGCAGCTGCTCACCGGCCACGGCGGCTGGCCCATGACCACGCTACTCACTCCGGAGGGCAAGGTTTTTTACGGTGGCACCTATTTCCGGCCCGCCGATCTTGCCTCCCTGCTTACCCAAGTCGAGCGCGCCTGGCGCGAGCAGCGCGAAGTGATACAGGCCGACGCGGTACGCGTGATGCAAGCAGTGGAAACAGCCATGACTGTTGCTGCCGGTGCGGCGGAACTCAAGCCGGAACTGGCGGCACAGACGGCGCACAGCCTGCTCCAGGGCCATGACGAGTTGCAGGGCGGTTTCAACCACGCCCCCAAGTTCCCCAACGAGCCTCGGCTGGCGCTGTGGCTGGACCAGATACGGCGCGGCGCCGGGGAAACCAGCCCGGCCATCCTGGCGGCACTTCAAACCGACCTCAATGCCATGGCGGCGGGCGGCATCCACGACCAGGCAGGCGGCGGCTTCCACCGCTACGCCACCGACAGCGAATGGCTGGTCCCGCACTTCGAGAAAATGCTCTACAACCAGGCCCAGCTGGCCAGGCTGTACGTTGGCGCCTACACGTTGACCGGCAAGGACGACTACGCTCGCGTGGCCCGGCGGGCGCTGGACTTCGTCCTGCGCGAGATGAGTGCCCCCGATAACGCCGCTGCGCGTCGTTCTCCCCCCGAGGGGGCCAAGAAACACTCTGGGCGGCCCGGCGTGTTTCTTGAGTCCGCCCCCGAAGGCGGCTTTTACTCCGCCCTGGACGCCGACAGCGGCGGCGGCGAGGGGCGCTACTACCTGTGGATGCCCGCCGAAATCCGCAATGCGCTGAGCGCCGATGATGCCGCCTTCGCCATCCGCCAGTATGGCCTCACCGAGGCGGGCAACTTCGAAGGCGGCAATATCCTCCATCTGTCCAGACCCGTCACCGGCGCCGACCGCGCCCGGCTCGACCGCATCGACGCGGTGCTGCTCAAGGCGCGGGAGAAACGTCTCTATCCGCATCGCGACGACAAGGTACTCACCAGTTGGAATGGCCTGATGATCACCGCCCTGGCGGAGGCCGCCGTCGCCCTGCATGAGCCGCGCTATCTCGACGCCGCGAAACGTGCGGCGGAATTCCTCTGGCAAAAGCACCGTAGACCGGACGGCGGCCTGTGGCGTGCCTCCCTGGCCGGACGCGCCGGCACGCCCGGCATGCTGGAAGACTATGCCTACCTGGCCGAGGGCCTGGTCGCCCTGTACGACGCAACCCAGGACGCGGCCTTCCTCGCCCGCGCCGAAGCCG
>JBGSHR010000190.1:0-1693 GCA_041752155.1 Thiobacillaceae bacterium
TACCCGGTCGGCCAAAGGTTCGGCCCGCGCGACAGTGGCGTCCGTGCTGCCACCGTCCACCACGATCACCTCGTGGCCGGCCGCGCGCATGGGCTGGAGGCTCGCCAGGGTGGTGGCGATGCCGTCCGCCTCGTTGAGCACGGGGAGGATGAGGGAGAGTTTCATCGCGCTTGATTCAAACGCCAGTCGTAATCGAGGAAGTCGATGTCGAGGCGCCCTGTGCGCAGGGCTTGGCGCTCAGTGTCGCCCAGGCCCAGCGCCTCGCCCTGGCTGGCCAGAAACACCTTCAGTCCGCCCGCGTGCGCGAAATCGTCGCCATACCATTTGAAGATGCTGGAGAGCTTGAGCTCGCCGTCCTCCAGCCGGTTGCGAGTACGGTCCTACAGAAAGAGCCGGGTCGCATCCGCCAACTGGGCGTCGAGTCGAGCCGCTGTGTAGGCCTCTGCCCGTAGCGCCGGGCAGCCGATGCTGGCGCAGTTGACGGCGAAATGAATGCGCGGCTCGTCATACACGCCCTTGGCGCGGATCAATCCTTGCTCGATGTTGTCGAGGGAACGGGTCTCGCTTAGCAGCGGGATGAAGGATTTTTTCCAGGGTGAACGGAACCAGGAGCCCAGGTCCTTGATGGATTTCACATCGGGCCAGGCGGTGAGGATCAGTTCCACGGTCCAGGCGTTGTAGGCGTTGATGAGAAAGGCGAGCCGTTCCGGTTTCGGCCAGCGACTGAATTCCTCGTTGCGCACCGCCGCGAGTCCGTCGAGATAGGCCTTCAATGCAACGTGGTCGCGCGCCATGCCGGCGTAGTCCACCTGGGTGGCCACGCCACCGCGGATGGGCTGGACATGGCGTTTCACCAGAGTGTCCCAGGCGCCGTGGTCGTAAGCCTGGGCGAGATTCACCCAGAGCAGGCAAAACAGGATGAGCAGGGTCCGTTTCATGTTCTTCTCCAGGTGTGAAACCGCGCCAACCAGGCCAGCGCGGTTTGCGGTGCATGGGCGCGCTTCCACTCCCCGGCGGCGTACTTGGCCGCTTCGCTCCAGGTGGGATAGGGGTGGATGGTGCCCAGGATCTTGTTCAGGCCCAGGCCGTGCTTCATCGCCAGAGTGAATTCCGCCAGCAGTTCGCCGGCGTTCTGGCCGATGATGGTGGCGCCCAAAATGGTGTCCTTGCCGGGCGGGGTGAGCACCTTGACGAAGCCGTGGGCGGCGCTTTCGGTGATGGCGCGGTCGAGGTCGTCGAGGCCGTAGCGGGTGACTTCGTATGAGATGCCTTTTGCTTTTGCTTCCGCCTCGGACAGGCCCACCCGCGCCACCTCCGGGCTGGTGAAGGTGACCCAGGGAATGACGCGGTAGTCGGCCTTGAAGCGCTTGATGCCGGCGAACAGGGCGTTGACCGCCGCGTACCAGGCCTGATGCGCGGCGGTGTGGGTGAACTGGTACGGCCCGGCCACGTCGCCGCAGGCATAGATGTTGGGATAGCGGGTTTGCAGATAGTCGTTGACCTCGACGGTGCCGCCCTTGGCGATGGCGATGCCCAGTTCCTCCAGGCCGAAGCCGGTCACGCGGGCCTTGCGGCCGGTGGCGCACAGCAGCACATCGAAGGGGATCGCCTCTTCGACTTCACCCTGGCGCACGATCAGGCGTTGCTCGCCATCGACCACCTCGCAGCGCACGGTATCGGTGCCGGTCATGAG
>JBGSHR010000191.1:0-3383 GCA_041752155.1 Thiobacillaceae bacterium
CATCGTCGCCAAGGTCAACGGCCTGGCGGCGCCGAATCCGTACTACACCAACACTTGCTACAGCCTGGTGGCCGAGGACTACGGCTTCTCCGTCGCCCACCTGTACCGGGTCGAGAACGGCACCTTCAAGTACATCAAGGAAGGCAGCGGTACTTCGCCCATGGCCATGCCCGACAAGTCCCCGGTGCCCAGGCTCTACCGCAAGCTCGAGGCCGAATACGCCAACGGTTGGGTCGTCAACGTGTTGGCCGACGCGTTCGGTTGATGCGAGTCACGTGTGCAATCGGAGAAAGGAGGATGTATGGCCAGAAAAATGCCAGATCGCTCGAAACCGGGTTGCGTGGGATTGGGAGACGCACATGCGTTCTCCCCACCCCACGTGATGCTCGCCGAAATTCGTCACCAATTTTGTATGTAAGGGGATAGTCATGAATCGATCACACCGGCCCATGTTCTGGGTCAGCCTGTTCTTCACCTTCATCTGCATGGCGTTGCAGATCAACACCGCGTCAGCCGCGGCCAAGAAATCGGCAGCGGACGCGGCCATGGGCCAGAAGTGCGTCAAATGCCACACCGACGAAACGCCGGGTCTGGTAATGGAATGGAAGAAGAGCGCCCACTACGGCAAGAAAGTGGATTGCTATGACTGCCACAAGGCGCAGGAAGGCGACAAGGATGCCTACATGCACCACAAGGCCCGCATCGCCACCATCGTCTCGCCCAAGGACTGCGCGACCTGCCACGAGAAAGAGGTCAAGCAACAGCAGCCCTCCCACCATGCCAAGGCCGGCCAGATCCTGGCCTCGCTGGACAACCTGATGGGTGAAGTGATCGGTGGCCCCGCCGCCGTGCACGCCGGCTGCCGCCAGTGCCACGGCTCCAACGTGGAACTCGACGCCAAGGGCATGCCCACCTCCGACACCTGGCCCAACACCGGCATCGGCCGCCTGAACCCGGACGGCACGCGCGGCTCCTGCTCCGCCTGTCATGCGCGGCACCGTTTCTCCGTCGCTCAGGCGCGTGAGCCCGACACCTGCGGCAAGTGCCACCTGGGTCCGGACCATCCGCAGAAAGAGGTCTATGAAGAGTCCAAGCACGGCATCCTGTTCAAGGCCTTCCAGAAGGAAATGAACATGGATTCCAAGAAGTGGGTGGTCGGCGAGGACTACTCAGCCGCCCCGACCTGCGCCACCTGTCACATGAGCGCAACCCGTGAGCAGGGAGTCACCCACGACGTGGGCGAGCGTATCTCCTGGACCCTGCGCCCCCCCATCTCCAGCAAGCTCAACATGATCCGCCTGGAGAACGGTGACGAGTTCGACCTGCCTGCTGACAAGCCTTTGCCCAAGATCGGCGACGAAGCGAAAGGCTCCAAGGTCAAGTCCATCCTGAACTGGGAACAGCGTCGCGACAAGATGAAGGATGTCTGCGCCGCCTGCCACACCGATCGCCAGATCGATGGTCATTACAAGCAGTTCGACAACGTGGTGGAACTCTACAACGAGAAGTTCGCCAAGCCGATCGCGGCCATGATGGGTGAGTTGAAGACCGCCGGCTACATCACCGGCGCCCCGTTCGACGAAAAGATCGAATGGACCTGGTGGGAAATCTGGCACCACGAAGGTCGCGTAGCACGCCATGGCGCCGCCATGATGGGCCCCGACTACACGTGGTGGCATGGTATGTACGAGGTCGCTCAGCACACCTACTTCAAGTGGATTCCCGAGATGAAGGAAATCGTGATGAAGAAGGATGGCAATACCAAGTTCGCCGACGATCTGCTGAAGAAACACTTCGGTCCCATCGACGGCCATGACTGGTATTTCAACGGTCTGAGCAAGGATGCCATCGAGAAGGTGCGCAAGGGCTTCGAGGAGCGCTACGGCAAAGGTTCTTTGAAGTAAGCCGAACTGCAAGGGCCCTCCCCGCGGGGAGGGCCCTTTTACGTTCTCATCCCGACAGGACACACCATGAAAAAAACCAGATCTCTATTTATCGCCGCGCTTCTGTGTGGCGCGGTTGGCGCAAGCGCTTGGGCCGCGACGCCCAACGGCTCCGCGCAACTCGTAGCCAGCGGCACCAAACTGCTGGAGCAGGGCAAGCTGGAACCCGCCCAGAAGGCCTACGAGGCCGCGATCAAGGCGAACCCACGCTCTGTGGATGCCCACATGAAGTTGGCGGGCGTGCAAATCGCCCAGAACAATTTCACGGCAGCCATCTTGACCTACAAGGAAACCATCGGCCTGGATCCGACCAATGCCAAAGCCTTCATCGGCCTGGGTATCGCCTATCTCCATGGCGGCGACAAAGAACTGACCCGGGCCGCTCTGGAAGAGGCCTTGCGGCTGGAACCCCAGCGCAAGAGTCAACTCGCCCCGATCCTGGCCATGCTGGATGAAGCCGAGAAAGCGCCGAAATAATTGAGGAGAAACGGGTCCCGCCCTCCACTGGCAGATTTTTGCCATGAAAGCCGGCCTCGGGCCGGTTTTTTCTTGTGGGCTTTCCCGCTTTGACGAAAAAACGATTGCCTTTATCCTCCACAGGTTTTCCCACTGCCCAGCCCATGCCCAGTTCCCCCCACCAACTCTCCGTCCACGACCTCGCCTGCGCGCGCGGCGACCGGCTGCTGTTCAAGGACATGAACTTCAGCCTCCAGGCCGGCGAGCTGCTGCTGGTGCAAGGCGGCAATGGCCAGGGCAAGACCAGTCTGCTACGCCTGCTCACCGGCCTGTCCCGGCCAGAGGAGGGCGAGGTACGCTGGTGCGGTGAGGCCATCCAGCAACAGCGCGAGGCCTACCACGGCGCCATGTTCTACCTGGGCCATGCCAATGGCGTGAAGGACGATCTGAACCCGGTGGAAAACTTGCGTTTTGCCGATGGCCTCCAGGGCCGCGCCTTCGATCCTGAGCGCGCCGTCGCCACCCTGGAACGCCTGGGCCTGGGCCGCTGCCTGGACCTACCCTGCCGCGTGCTGTCCTTCGGCCAGCGTCGTCGCGTGGCCCTCTCCGCCCTGCTCCTGGCCGGCGCCAGCCTGTGGATACTGGACGAACCCCTGACCGGCCTGGACGTGCATGCCGTGGCGCTGATGGAAGGGCTGATCCGAGATCATCTCATCGCCGGCGGCATGGTGGTGGCCACCACCCATCAGGCCTTGAACCTGGAGGGCGTGCGCGTGCAACGGCTGTTGGTGGGCAACGTGGCGATCCCGGAGCTGGCCTGACATGTTGCGCTTCCTGCTCGCCGTCATGCGCCGGGACCTGACCCTGGCCGCGCGCCGGCGCGGCGACTGGCTCATCACCCAATTCTTCTTCGTCATGGTGGCCAGCTTGTTCCCCCTGGGGGTCGGCCCGGAGCCAGCCATGCTGGCGCGCATCGGCCCCGGC
>JBGSHR010000192.1:0-2115 GCA_041752155.1 Thiobacillaceae bacterium
ACATCAGCACCGGCGACGGCGACAGCGTATTCATCTGGGGCTATGCCCTGGACAACGGCCCATCCCCGGCCAGCGGCCGCGCCCAGTACCCGGGCCCGACCCTGATCGTCAACCAGGGCGACACCGTCACCATCACCCTCAACAACACCCTGGGGGTGCCGGTATCCCTGCTCTTCCCGGGCCAGATCGGCGTCACCGCCGTCGGCGGCAGTCCGGGCCTGATCACCCGGGAGGCCATCGCCGACGATCCCAACACGCCCGCCAACGAGGCCCAGTCGGTGACCTACAGCTTCGTGGCGAGCCAGCCCGGTACCTACATCTATCACAGCGGCACCAGCCCGGAACTGCAAACCGAGATGGGCCTGTTCGGCGCCATCGTCGTGCGGCCCACCGGCTACGACGCGGTCACCAACAAGATCGCCTATGGCCACCCGGACACGGCCTACGACCAGGAGTACCTGTTCGTGCTGAGCGAGATGGACCGCTCCATTCACGACCTGGTGGAGTTCGGCCACATGGCCCAGGTGGACGTGGCCAAGCGCTTCCCGGTGTTGTGGTTCCTCAACGGCCGCAACGCCCCGGACAGCATGGCCGACGCCGCCGTGCCCTGGCTGCCCACCCAGCCCTACAACTCCCTGCCGCGCACCCATCCCGGGGAGAAGTTGCTGATGCGGGTGGTGAGCGCCAGCCCCAGCCTGCATCCCTTCCACCACCACGGCAACCACGCGCGCCAGATCGCCCATGACGGACGCCTGCTGAGCAGCGCCCCCGGCCTGGGGCCGGACCTGGGCTTCGAGGACTTCACCATCACCGCCATCCCCGGCCAGACCGTGGACGCCATCTTCCTCTGGACCGGCGCCCAGATGGGTTGGGACGTGTACGGCACGGTGGCGGACGGGCCCGACTTCGCCCATGACTGTGTGGACCTCAACGGGGACGGCTACGACGACACGGATGGGCTCAACCACGACCACGAATGGTGCGGCGACCACGGCAAGGCCATCCCGGTGGCGCTGCCCAACCAGCTGGACCTGACCTTCGGCGGCTTCTGGAGCGGCAGCCCCTACCTCGGCTACCTGGGCGTGCTGCCCCCGGGCGAGGGCGGGCTGAACCTGAATGGCGGTTACTTCTTCATGTGGCATTCCCACAGCGAGAAGGAGATCACCACCAACGACATCTTTCCCGGCGGAATGATGACCATGGTCATCATCGAACCCCCCGGTGTGGTCATCCCCTGAGCCTTGGGAGAAAAAACATGAAACGCATCGAGAAAAACAAGAGGAATGGCGCCCGGGGACTGTCTCCGGCGCTTCTGGCCCTGGCCATCGCGGCCACGCTCCCGACCCAGGCAGCCACCTTCAACCTGCGGGCGGAGGCGTTCCCGAAGACCATGCCCGACGGCGCCGTGGTCACCATGTGGGGCTACGCCCTGGACGACGACGGCAACTTCGCCACGGTGGAGCACGCCGCCACCTCGCCGGGGCCGGTGCTCACCGTGCCGGCCGGGGACAGTAACCTGACCATCAACCTGTACAACGCCCTGCCCCAGGTGAACGACGCGGACGTGCCCACCTCCCTGGTCATCAACGGCCAGAGCGCGGCCATGACCCCGGTGTACGTCACCGACGCCCAGGGCCGCCAGCGGGTGCGCTCCTTCACCCACGAGACGGCGCGCAACACCGCCAATACCTATACCTGGACCGGCCTCAAGCCGGGCACTTACCTGTACCAGAGCGGCACCCATCCCGGCCTCCAGGTGCAGATGGGCCTGTCCGGCGCCATGAAGCATGACGCCGGTCTGCTCCAGGCCTACCCGGGCGTGCCCTACCACTACCAGGCGGTGCTGGTGTACAGCGAGGTGGACGCGGCCTTCCACGCCGCCGTGGCAGCCAGCAACGACGCCAACGCCCTCACCACGGTGGGGGTCACCCAGGATTACAAGCCCGGCTACTTCCTCATCAACGGCGAGCCCTACCCGGCTACCCCGGACGTGCCCATCGGCCCCGGCACCGCCGGCCAGCGGGTGCTGTTGCGCTTCCTCAACGCCGGCCTGGAGACCCACGTGCCCACCCTGGACGGCCTGTACATGGACGTGGTGGCGCAGGACGGCAACCC
>JBGSHR010000193.1:0-7650 GCA_041752155.1 Thiobacillaceae bacterium
GCGCACGCTGAATCCGTCGCCGGCGCGGCTGACCAGGACGCCGCAACCCACGCCGCAATAGGGGCAGGTGCTGCGGGTTACGGTTTCAGACATGGCTCGGGCCGAGCTTTCGGGCTGCGCAAGCCGGTCAGGCCGTTGCCCGGCGTTGCCCATTTCATGCGTGTCATCTTCGTGATCCTCAGCAAATAAAAACGGCGACCTTCCCCAGGGGAAAGGACGCCGTTGTCCAAGATCGCTCAGGTTGTAATGACCTGCCAGTCCAAGTTGGTTAGCAATGGCCGTGCCATGTGGATGTGCGCACAGAAACAAGCAGTTAGCTTGAGACGGTGGAACATGCCGCACTGACGAAGGGCGTGGCGCACCGGTTTTGCGCGGGCCATCAATGGATGGCGGAAAGCTTGCCGAGCAAGATCAGGATGAGGATCGCCAGGACGAACGACACCGACTTCCAGAAAACCACCGGGTTGCGTTCCATCAGCGGCGGCCGGGTCTTGTTCAGGAACGCCCGGTTGGGATGGTGCAGGTCGTAGACGAATTCGGACAGTTCCCCGTAACGCTTGTAGGGATCGGGATGCACGGCCTTCCGGATGGCCTCGTCGACCCAGGCCGGAATCAGGCGTTCTTCCGTGCGGGCGGAGTCGTAATGGAGTTTGCGTTGCGCGGCCCTGGTGCGGGATTTGGGTACCTGGGTGCCGTAGGGCAGCTTGCCCGTCAGCATCTGGTAGGCGATCACGCCCAGGGAAAAGATGTCCGAGCGGGGCGAGCCGTTTTCCCCCAGGAAGTACTCGGGCGCCGAATATTGTTCCGTGCCCAGGATGGGCGCCGGTTCGGTCGACGGCGTCATTTCCATGATGCCGGCCACCTGGGTCGCGCCGAAGTCGATGATCTTCACCGTGCCGGTGCTGTCGATCATGATGTTTTCCGGGCGCAGGTCCTGGTGCAGCATTTCCAGACGGTGGAAGGCCTGCAGGCCCTTGGCGATCTGCTCGACGATGCCGCGCACCGTTTTCAGGTCCGGTCTGGGGTGGTCGCGCATCCACTGGGCCAATGTCTGGCCCTCAATGAATTCCATGGCGATGTACTGATAGTTGCGCTTGCGGGTCAGGGCGCAGGGTTTCAGCACATGGGCGTTGTTGACGCGCCGGGCGATCCATTCTTCCAATAAAAAACGTTCCAGATAGGCCGGGTCGGCGCGCTGCTCGGTGGCGGGGGTCTTGATGACCACCTGCTCGCCGGTCTCGCCGTCCACCGCCAGATAGGCGTGGCTGCGGCTGCTGGCATGGATCTGGCGGATGATCCGGTAGCCGTCGAATTCCATCCGGGCATCCAGTTCCGGCGGAAACGGCAGGTCGGTCAACTGCTGGTAGATCTCGTTGGCGTCCTGGCTGGGCAAGGCCTCGATGCGCAGGATCTGAACCGTCAGGTTGTCGCCGCTGCCTTGGGCGTAAGCCTCATCGACGATGTTTTTCGCCGCCGCATCCAGATCATCGCCATGGGCATTGACGCTATTGATCATGAACTGGGCCGAGGCGTATTCATAAACCCCGTCAGTGGCCAGGACGAAGATGTCGCCCTGCTCCACGGGCAGGGTCTGGTAATCGATTTCCAGCTGTTGATTGATCCCCAGGGCACGGCCCAGGTAGCTCTTTTCGCGGGACACCCAGAAACGGTGGTCCTCGGTCAATTGTTCCAGGGCGTCGCCGCGCAAGCGGTAGATGCGGGTATCGCCCACATGAAACAGATGCGCCGTGGTGGACTTGATGACCAGGGCGCTGAAGGTGCAGACGTAGCCTTTGTCCTTGTCGTAGCGGTATTGGCTTTGCCGGGTCTGGGCATACAGCCAGGAATTGGTCGCGTACATCACGCGCTGGGCGGACTTCTTGACCGACCACGCCTCGGAGGTACAGAAATAGTCCTCCAAAAATCCGCTCACGGCGGTCTGGCTGGCCAGGTGGCTGACATCGCTGCTGCTGATGCCGTCGGCCAGGGCAATGGCGATGCCTTTGGAGCTCAGCCGCGGTTCCTTGGGAATGCAAATGCCGTGGAAATCCTGATTGGATTCCTTGCGGCCTTTATCGGAATGTTGTCCTACGGATATTGCTAATGCGCTGGACATGGCGTCGTTGAAGGGCCCCGACACCCTACGGAGCCGGGGCCCTTATGGGTTGACTACGGATCAGATGATATTGCGCTTGGCGGCGGTGCGCACGTGGGTGGTGTACAGGGTCAGGCCGGTGAAGGCGAGGCCGCCGACCAGGTTGCCCAGGGCGGTGGGAATCTCGTTCCAGATGAAGTAATCGGCGATGGAGAAATTGCCGCCCAAGATCATTGCGGACGGGAACAGGAACATGTTCACCACCGAGTGCTCGAAGGTCATGAAGAAGAACAGCATGATGGGCATCCACATGGCGATGACCTTGCCGCTCACGCTGGTGGAGATCATGGCGCCGACCACGCCCATGGACACCATCCAGTTGCACAGCATGCCGCGCAGGAAGATGGTGAACCAGCCGGCCAGGCCCCATTTCTCATAGCCCAGGGTACGCGCCTCGCCGATGCCGGCGATCTTGCTGCCGATCGGGCCGGGGTCTGTGGAGAAGCCGTAGGTGAAGACGAAGGCCATCATCACCGCCACGGTCAGGGCGCCGGCGAAGTTGCCCACGAACACCAGGCCCCAGTTGCGCAATATGCCGTTGACGGTGACGCCCGGACGCTTGTCCAGCAGGGCCAGGGGCGTCAGCATGAACACGCCGGTGAGCAGGTCGAAGCCCATCAGATACAGCATGGAAAAGCCCACCGGGAACAGCATGGCGCCCACCAGCGGGGAGCCGGTCTGCACCGTGACGGTGATGGCGAATACCGCCGCCAGCGCCAGGATGGCGCCGGCCATGTAGGCCCTGATCAAGGTGTCCCGGGTGGACATGAAGACTTTGGATTCACCCGCATCCACCATCTTGGTGACAAATTCTGAAGGCAGTAGATAAGCCATAACGATTCCCCTTGCTCTGTGAAAAATACAAAAAAAAACGTCCATTCCTGTTCCCCAATGGGTCTTGGGGATTCAGGAATGGACGCCGTTGTCCATCTAATCGATCCGGCAACGAGTGCTTCCCCGCGCCTTGATCAAGCCGCCGTTGGCCTGATGGAATTCAATAAAGCAGGTAGCGTGCCAATGGCAGAAATCCGCGCTGGAGGCCGGTTCCCACCCTATGGCCATGAACTTTGCGGAGTCGCTCGCCCCGGCATGGTGCGGGCGGGGCGGCAATTGTTCGGCGCCGGTGCGTATCCAAGCGCGGGCGCTTGGAGGCAAGCACTTCAACCAGGCATCGGCGCTGCGCCATGGGCTTGCTTCATTTCTCCGGCGTGAGCGACAGACTGATCCGCCCCGCCTCCACCCGTACCGGGTAGCGCGCCGCGCAGCCCTCGTCGGGCGCCACCGCCAGGCCGGTCTCCAGGCTGATCTTCCAGTCGTGCAGCGGGCAGGCCACGCGTTTGCCGTGGACGATGCCTTGGGACAGAGGGCCGCCCTTGTGGGGACACTTGTCGCGCAGGGCGAAGATTTCATCGTCGACGGTGCGGAACACGGCGATGGCGCCGGCCGAGGTGGTGACGACCCGCGCGCCCTGGCGCGGGATGTCGTCGAGGTGGGCTACTTCGATCCAGTCAGTCATGTTCATGTCCTTTGCAAACTTCAAGTCGCCACATGGATGGGGAGGAATTCCCGCGTCTTGGCGCCTTCGGTACGTTCCTTCCAGGGGTCGACCTGGGCCGGTTTTTGCGACACCCGGAAGCGCTCGGCCAAGGCCTTGCGGTTGGCCGCGTCTTCCACCACCTTCTCCTTGATGTGGGCCAGGCCCACCCGCTCCACCCAGGGCGCGGTGCGTTCCAGGTAATGGGCTTCCTCGCGGTAGAGCTGGGCGAAGGCGGCCGAGAATTCCAACACCTGTTCCTCGCTTTCCACCTTGGTGAGCAGGTCGGTGACGCGCACCTTGATGCCGCCGTTGCCGCCCACATGCAGCTCGTAGCCGGAATCCACGCACACCACGCCGAAGTCCTTGATGGTGGCCTCGGCGCAGTTGCGCGGGCAGCCGGACACCGCCAGTTTGTATTTGTGGGGCATCCAGGAACCCCAGGTGAGTTCTTCCAGCTTGACGCCCAGGCCGGTGGAATCCTGGGTGCCGAAGCGGCACCACTTGGCGCCGACGCAGGTCTTCACCGTGCGCATGGCCTTGCCGTAGGCATGTCCCGATACGAAGCCGGCGTCCGACAGGTCCTTCCACATGGCCGGCAGGTCTTCCTTCTTGATGCCGAACAGGTCGATGCGCTGACCGCCGGTGACCTTCACCTCGGGCACCTTGAACTTGTCCGCCACGTCGGCGATGGCGCGCAGGTCGGCGGGCGTGCACAGGCCGCCGAACATGCGCGGCACCACGGAGAAACTGCCGTCCTTCTGGATGTTGCCGTGGGCGCGCTCGTTGATGTAGCGGGACTGGGCGTCGTCCTGGTATTCCTCGGGCCAGGCGCACAGCAGGTAATAGTTGAGAGCGGGGCGGCACTTGGCGCAGCCGTCCGGGGTATTCCAGCCCAGGAAGCGCATGGCTTCGGGCATGTCCTTCAGCTCGTGCTCGACGATGCTGGCGCGGATCTCGTCGTGGGTGTGCTCGGTGCAATTGCACAAGGGCTTCTTGGAGGGGGCGGTGGAGTAGTCGCCGCCCGCGGTCGCCGCCAGGATGGTTTCCACCAGGCCGGTACAGGAACCGCAGGAACCGGAGGCCTTGGTATGGGCGCGCACCTCGTCCAGGGTGAACAATTTCTTCTCGCGCACGGCCTTGATGATGTCGCCCTTGCACACGCCGTTGCAGCCGCAGATCTCGGCCGAGTCGGGCAGCGCCATCACCCGCGACAACTCGTCGCCCAGACCGCCGCCGGCGCCGGAGTCGCCGATATGGTGGCGGCCGAACAGCAGCTTGTCGCGGAAGTCGGACACGTCGGTGGCGTCGCGCATCAGCTCGAAGTACCAGGCGCCGTCCAGGGTGTCGCCATAGAGCACGGCGCCGGCCAGCTTGTTGTCCTTGAGCACCAGCTTCTTGTAGGAGCCGCGCCCCGCGTCCTGGAACACGATCTCCTCCATGCCTTCGCCGCCCATGAAGTTGCCGGCGGAGAACAGATCGATACCGGTGACCTTGAGCTTGGTGGACGTCATGGAGCCCTGGTACTGGGCCACGCCGTGTTCGGCCAGATGGTTGGCGCACACCTTGGCCTGCTCGAACAGGGGGGCGACCAGGCCGTAGGCGATGCCGCGGTGATTGACGCACTCGCCCACGGCATAGATGCGCGGATCGAAGGTCTGCATGGTGTCGTTGACGACGATGCCGCGCTTGCACTGGAGACCGGCGGACTCCGCCAGTTCGGTGTTGGGGCGGATGCCCACGGCCATGACCACCAGATCGGCGGGCACGCTCTCGCCATCCTTGAATTTAACGGCGCAGACCCGGCCGGACTCGCCGCGCACCAGCTCCGCCGTCTGTTTCTGCAGCAGGAACTTCAGGCCTTTCTCTTCCAGGTTCTCCTGCAACAGGCGCGATGCGGGCTCGTCCATCTGGCGCTCCAGCAGCCAGGGGGCGATGTGCACCACGGAGACGTCCATGCCGCGCATCTTCAAGCCGTTGGCCGCCTCCAGGCCGAGCAGGCCGCCGCCGATGACCACGGCGTTCTGGTATTGGGAGGAGGCGCGCACCATGGTGTCCACGTCGGCGATGTCGCGGAAGCCCACCACGCCGGGCAGGTCCGCGCCGGGGACGGGCAGGATGAAGGACTTGGAACCGGTGGCCAGGAGCAGGCGGTCGTACTCGGCGCGGGTGCCGTCATCGGCCTCGACGACGCGGTTCTTGCGATCGATCTTCACGATCTTGCGGCCGGTGTGCAGGGTGATGCCGTTGGCGACATACCAGTCCCGGCTGTTGAGGACGATCTGCTCCACGGTCTGCTCTCCAGCCAGCACGGGCGAGAGCATGATGCGGTTGTAATTGGGATGGGGTTCGTCGCCGAACACCGTGATGTCGTATTGGTCGGGCGCGGCCTTGAGCAGCTCTTCCAGGGTGCGCAAGCCTGCCATGCCGTTGCCCACCAGTACCAATCTCATACGTGCCATATTCGTGACCCTCAGCAAAAAAAAACGGCGACCTTCCCCAGGGGAAAGGACGCCGTTGTCCAAGATCGCTCAGGCTGGATTGCCTGGATGCTCATTAGCAACGACCGTGCCACAAGTTAACTTATTGAAATATATGGGCGTGTCGGCGCGGGGCGAACCCGAGGCGCACTGTCCGGGTGCGTTGTGCACCCGGAAATGCCCCGGGATCGACTCAGGCACCTGCCTATACTGAACGGCATCCATCCGGAGGCTCAGGGCTTGCCGACTCAGGCGGGCTGTTGGCGCCCCTTGCCACTGGCGACGCCCCAATGGAGTGCGCAGTGCACCGGCATCGCTGCGCATTTGTGGGTCATCGTCTGGACAAGCCGCAAACCCGCCCGGCGCTCAGGGTGTGGCGCCACCCCGCGCACCGCCCCGGCTATTGCCGCCCGTCGTTACGGCCAGGTGGGAAGCCCGGCGAAATGAACTAGCTGGCACGACTTCTGCATTAACCATGGAAACCTTACGGCCAAGCACCATGAAAATAGCCACTCAAGCGTACTCAGCCAGCCAAGCCTATGACGAATTGCTCGGCCCCGACGGCCAGCCGCGTCCCGCCGCCCGACCGCTGTTCAAATATCTCGACTCCCTGGACCCGGCCACCCTGGAGTCCCGGCGCCAGGCGGTGGACGCCGCCATCATGGCCATGGGCATCTCCTTCACCGTGTACAGCGACGGCGCCAACATCGACCGGGCCTGGCCCTTCGACATCATTCCCCGCATCATGGCCCGGGACGAATGGGAGCGCATCGAGGCGGGGCTGAAGCAGCGCCTCACCGCCCTCAACCTGTTCATCAACGACCTCTACAACGCGCAGCGCATCGTCAAGGACAAGGTGTTCCCCATCGAGGTGCTGGCCGGTTCCAAGAACTTCCGCGACCAGTGCCGGGGCTTCACGCCCCGCTTCGGCGTCTGGGCCCACGTCTGCGGCACCGACCTGGTGCGCGACAAGGATGGCACCGTCTACGTGCTGGAAGACAACCTGCGGGTGCCCTCCGGCGTGTCCTACATGCTGGAGAACCGCCAGCTCATGAAGCGCATGTTCCCGGAGATGTTCCAGGCCAGCCACATCCAGCCGGTGGACGACTACCCCATGCGCCTGTACGACACCCTGGCCGCCCTCTCCCCGAATGACAGCGGGCGCCCGGCGGTGGCGGTGCTCACTCCGGGCATCTTCAATTCCGCCTACTTCGAGCACAGCTACCTGGCCCAGCAGATGGGCGCCGATCTGGTGGAGGGCTCGGACCTGGTGGTCAAGGATGACGACTGCGTTTACATGAAGACGGTGGCGGGGCTGCGCCGCCTGGACGTGATCTACCGCCGCATCGACGACGACTTTCTCGACCCGCAGGCCTTCCGCGCGGATTCGCTGCTGGGAGTGCCCGGGCTGCTCGAAGCATACCGGCGGGGACGCGTGGCGCTGGCGAACGCGCCGGGCAACGGGGTGGCCGACGACAAGG
>JBGSHR010000194.1:0-4871 GCA_041752155.1 Thiobacillaceae bacterium
CCGTCGTAGCGGGGTTTGTCGCCCCGGGCGCGCTGGGCCTCGCGCATGGTCTCCAGCTCGTCTTTGCTGGCATAGCAGGGATAGGCCTTGCCCTCGTCCAGGAGCTGGTCCACCACCGCCTTGTAACGCTCCAGGCGTTCCATCTGGAAGAACGGGCCTTCGTCCCAGTCGATGCCGAGCCAGGCCATGCCGTCCAGGATGGCCTGCATCGAGGCCTGGGTGGAACGCTCCCGATCCGTGTCCTCCACGCGCAGCACGAACTGGCCCCCGTGCTTGCGCGCATAGGCCCAGGAGAACAGGGCGGTGCGGGCGCCGCCGATGTGCAGATAGCCGGTGGGGGAGGGCGCGAAGCGGGTGCGAACCATGACGCTAGCGTGTGGAAGAAACCCCGGCATTCTACTGGAACGGGCCCGTGCTCCCGCAAAAAGGCTTTGACCGCGGGGTGCCCCGCTCTTAAAATGCGCCCCGCTTTGAATCGCTTGTTTCGAGCCAGATTCATGGGCAGTTAGCTCAGTGGTAGAGCACCGCCTTCACACGGCGGGGGTCACAGGTTCGAACCCCGTACTGCCCACCAAACACACCCAAGCCGGCCCGGAGCCGGCTTTGTTTTTTTCCGCTGACCCGGGTTCAGGGAGTCCGAAATTTCCAAGCGCTTCGATCTGCTGATTTTCGACTGGGACGGCACCCTGATGGACTCCGCCGGGGTGATCGCCGCCTGTATCCAGGCGGCCAGCCGCGACATGGGGCTGGCCGTGCCCAGCCGCGCCGAGGCCAGCCACATCATCGGCCTGGGCCTGCGCGAGGCCCTGGAGGCGCTGTTCCCGGATCTGCCCGAGGAGGACCATCCCCGTCTGGCGGATTTCTACCGCCAGCATTTCCTGCGCCAGGATGCGGAGATCCCCCTGTTCGAGGGGGCCGAGGCCCTGATCCGCGAGCTGCACGCGCGCGGCTACCAACTGGCGGTGGCCACCGGCAAGGCCCGGCGCGGCCTGGACCGGGCCTTCTCCCATACCGGCCTGGAGCCTTACTTTCACGCCTCCCGCACCGCCGACGAGACCCACTCCAAGCCCCATCCGGCCATGATCGAGCAGTTGCTGGAGGAACTCATGGTGGACCGGGGGCGGGCGCTGATGATCGGCGACACCAGCCACGACCTGGAGATGGCGCGCAATGCCGGCATCGCCTCTCTGGCGGCCGGCTATGGCGCCCATCCCGCCGAGGGCCTGGAGGAATTCGCCCCCCTGGCGGTGTGCCACAGCTTTGCCGAATTGGCCCAATGGCTGATGGACAACGCCTGATCTGCGCCAGCGCCCAGGTGGAGGAGGCCGGCAAGGGCTTCCGCTTCGAGGTCAAGCAAGGCGACCAGACCCTCCCCGCCTTCGTCATCCGCTGGCACGGCCGGGTCCACGCCTACCTCAACCGCTGCGGCCATATTCCAGTGGAAATGGATTGGCAGCCCGGGGAGTTCTTTGACATCTCGCGGCTATACTTGCTCTGCGCGACCCATGGCGCGCTCTACGATCCCGCAAAAGGGACTTGCCTCGGGGGGCGCTGCAATGGCACGGGGCTGATAGCCGTGCCGGTGGCGGAAGAAAACGGACAGATATATCTCAAGGACCATCATGAGTGAAGAACAAGACAAGGAACGCGGCGCCCTGGAACGCCTGCTGCTCGCCCATCTGGTGGAACAGCGCAAGGCCCGAAAATGGGGGATGTTCTTCAAGTCCCTGACCTATCTCTGGCTGTTTCTGGTGATCGTGCTGGTGTTCTCCTACAAGGGCGAGGAGTTCGTCTCCACCGGGCCCCATACCGCTCTGGTGGAGATCCAGGGGGAGATCGGCGGCGCCGACGGCGTCACTGCCGACGCCTTGATCACCGCGCTCACCAGCGCCTTCGAGGACAAGCACAGCAAGGCCGTGGTCATGCGCATCAACAGCCCCGGCGGCAGCCCGGTGCAGGCCGGCCAGGTCTACGACGAGATACGCCGCCTGCGCGGCAAATACCCCAAGACCCCGCTGTACGTGGTGGTCGACGACATCTGCGCCTCCGGCGGCTATTACATCGCCGCCGCCGCCGACAAGATCTACGTGGACAAGGCCTCCCTGGTGGGCTCTATCGGCGTGCTCATGGAC
This sequence comes from Thiobacillaceae bacterium, assembly GCA_041752155.1. Classification (GTDB taxonomy): domain Bacteria; phylum Pseudomonadota; class Gammaproteobacteria; order Burkholderiales; family Thiobacillaceae; genus PFJX01. The sequence goes on from JBGSHR010000194.1 coordinate 2,133, forward strand.
GGCTTCGGCTTCACCGAGGGCATGAAAAAGCTCGGGGTGGAGCGGCGCCTGCTCACCGCCGGGGAAAACAAGGGCTTCCTCGACCCGTTCTCCCCGGTCAACGACAAGGAAGTGGCCTTCGCCAAGTCCATGCTGGGCGAGATCCACCAGCAGTTCATCGCTGTTGTGCGCCAGGGCCGGGGCAAGCGCCTCAAGGAGACCCCGGAGATGTTCAGCGGCCTGATCTGGAGCGGCACGCGCAGCATCGAAATGGGCCTGGCCGACGGCATCGGCAGCCTGGACTACGTGGCGCGGGAAGTGGTGAAGGCCGAAGACATCGTCGACTACACGCCCCAGGAAGGCCTGGCCGAGCGCCTGTCGCGCCGCATCGGCAGCGCCGTGGGCGAGGCCCTGCGCCCCTGGGCCAAGGAAAACATTCGCCTGCATTGATGCCGGACTACGTCCCCATCGCCTGCGCCGAGCATGAACGCCTGGAGTTCGCCGTGCTGCGCCGGCAAAGGCTGCGCCTGCATTTGCGCGGCGAGGACGGAACGGAGCGGGAACTCATCGTGCTGCCCACCGACGTCCAGACCCGGGACCGGGCGGAATGGCTGAGTTACCTCGGTGAAGACGGTGGGGCCGGGATCGTGCGCCTGGACCGGATCATCTCCGCCCAGCCCGTAAATCCCCCAAGCGCCTAGGCCTGGGCGCGCCGTCCCCCGCATCCCGCACCTCACCGCTCAACAGGCGTTGCTGCTTCAGGAACAGCCAGGCTTTCATCGAGCAAGCTGGTAAAGCCCGCCTGGGCAGGGTTGCCGTACAAGCGGATCAAGCGCTCCAGCATGGGGGCCGTGAACAAGGGGCAGGCGCCGTTCTCCTGGTCCATGACGATCTGCAACAGGATGGCGCGGGTGATGTCGTGTTCGGCGCTGGAATCCACCACGCGGAACGGTATGGCGCCCATGACCAGTTCCTTCACCTGCGGCAGGGTGATGTAGCGGCTTTCCGCCGTGTCGTAAAGGCGCCGATTCGGGTACTTCTTGATGAGGCGTACTTGGCTCATGGGTTGGGTCAACTCCATCGAGAGGGCGGGGCAAAACCCCGAGTCAAGTATGACTTTAGATCATGGGCTGTGCGCCGCTGGTGCCGGGAGGCTGTGGTTTAGACGGGCAACTCGCGGAAGTCATATTTGCCCCCGCTCTGGGTCAGCAGCCATTGCGCGTTGAAGTCCGCCAAGTTCCTTAATTTGTGGTGCTTTGGCCTGGTGCCAGGACGGTATCCATATTGGCGGCGATGACGGACAGGGCGCCGCGCAGGCAGGCGCTGTGCTCGAACCCCCGGCAGTAAAAATGCAAGGGCGCGATTTCACGAGGGGTGAGCGTCATGATGCGGACGAGCACGTTTTCTGTTTCCAACAAGGTCTGGGGAGCGTTGCTCAATTTCATTTCCTGGAGCAGGCCGATTGGGATGGATTTCCGCCTGGAATGCCGACGGCGCTGTCAGCTTGCTCCGCGCAGCTCCGCCCTGGCCGAGGCGATGACGCGCAGCGCGGAACGCATCAGGAGCCAGACCAGGCCCAGGGCCACCACCCTGTCGGGCCACCCGGAACCGGTGAGCCAGACCGCCCCGGCCGCGACAAACACCGAGAGATTAGAGGTGATGTCGTTGCGCGAACATTCCCACACGGAACTCATGTTCACGTCTTCGTGACGATGCCGCCAAAGCAGGAAAAGACAGAGGGAATTCGCGCCCAGGCCGAGCAGGCTGAACGTGCCCATGACCTCGAAACTGGGAAGGCTCGGAACAAACGGTTTGTAGATGATCTGGGCGGCCACGGCGCCGGCGGCCAAGGCAATAAGCCCGCCCTTGAACAGCGCGACCCTGGCCTTGACGGCGGTGCCCCGGGATACGGCGTACAGGCTGAGCCCATAGGTCAAAGTGTCCCCCAGGTTGTCCAGGCTATCGGCCAGCAGGGCGGTCGATCGGCCATAAAGAGCGGCGACGACGATCACCAGGAACATGACCGCGTTGATGCCGAGGACGATCTGCAGCGTTCCCCGCTGCCTTTCACGCAGGGCGTCGAGGGCGCAATTGTTATCGCAGCAAGCGCTCATGCGGGAAGCCTCATTGGGTGGTTTGATGTGGGAAATATCGCTGCAAGGAACATAAAAAGTGTCCCCTATTATTTGTCAGGAGGCGCTGATTTGTTAGTAACCCCGGCCCCTTCGAGTTTCAGGACAGGCCCTTCGACCAGGCTCAGGACAGGCTTCGATACGCCCGCTATGCGGGCTACTCATGCCCTTCGACGAGCTCAGGACAGGCTTCGATACGCCCGCTATGCGGGCTACTCAGCACGAACGGAGGTGGTTCATCCGACAAGGGCCGTTCGTCCCGAGTAGGCAGCCCGTTCGTCCCGAGTAGGCGCGTAGCGCCGTATCGAGGGAGCGCCATATCGAGGGAAGCGCGCGAGCTAACCGTGGGCCGGCCTTGCCCACGCGCACGCGCATCCCTCCCCGGGCTCGCTACGCTCCTCCAGGCGGCTTGCTGTCCACGCATCGAGTTGCTTCGGCACGATTTGCGCTGCGGGCCGATTACTTCTTAACCCAGCAACAGCCCGGCGCGGGCGAGGCCGCGCAGCAGCCCATCGAGTCGTTTTTCGTCCAGTGCCGCATCTCGTTCCGCGTAATGCTCCCGCAGGTGCCCGAGCAGTTCCGCGCGGGGCGTTTCCCCGTCCAGCCAGTCCAGCAGGGCCCGGGCCTG
>JBGSHR010000195.1:0-1994 GCA_041752155.1 Thiobacillaceae bacterium
GCGGCGTGGCGGGGGATGTGGACGTGGTCCAGCACATTGGCGTCCACCAGCTCCTTCTGCACGTTGTAGGGGATGGACAGCAGCACCGGGCCGGGCTCGGCGGCGAACAGGGCGCGGGTGGCCTGGTTGAGTACCTGGCCCAGGTAGTCGGTGCGCTCGATCAGCTTGTGATAGCGGGTGATGCCGGCGAACAGGGCGCCCTGGTCGATGGCGCCGCCCTCCCCCGAGCTTTCCTGGAGGCCGCCCTTGCCGAAGATGTAGGTGGAGGTCTCGCCGGTGATCACCAGGATGGGTTGGCGTTCCGCGTAGGCATTGGCGATGCCGGTCACCAGGTTGGTGGCGCCGGGGCCGGCGGTGGCGATGCAGGCGGAAACCTGGTGGGAGACCCGGGCATAGCCCCCCGCCATGAAGGACGCGCCCTGCTCGTGCTTGACCAGCACGGTCTTCACCCGGGAGGCATGGAGTTGATCGTAGATCGGCAGCACATGGGCGCCGGGCATGCCGAAGATGACCTCGACCCCCAGCCGCTCGAGGTAGCGAACGATCAACTCGCTGACGGTAACTTTCATATTGATTTGTGATTGCGGCACGCCCGGATCGCTCTGCTCATCGAGGCGCGCCAATCTGGTGCAGCGAAAGGGGTCGATTTGAGCACAATACGCACCCTGCGGAAATGCTGGATTTACTGCCAAAACCACGCGGGCAATGGGTTTTATGCCGTGGAGTCGGCATGACCACGGTCCCTCGGACAGGTTGACGTGGCCCAATCCCGCATGGGCGCTTCCCCTTGTCGCCTGCCTTGAAAGCCCTGGGCCAGCCCGTCGGGTTGTCACCCCCGCACCCCTGGTTGTCGGTTTTGCGACAAGGCGGCGAAGGCACAATCCCATGAAATAAAAGGCATTTTTCCGTGGCACGGAGCTTGCGATGCAGAACTCAACTGCATCAACTTGGCGCCGTGTCATGACCGAGATCCTCAAACGCAACAAAGCCCTGGCGGTGAACCCCTTGAAGGTTAGCCAACCGGTGGGCGCGTCCCTGGCCTTCCTCGGCATCAACCGGGCCATCCCCATGATGCACGGCTCCCAGGGCTGCACCGCGTTCGGCAAGGTGTTCTTCGTGCGCCACTTCCGCGAGCCCATCCCGCTCCAGACCACCGCCATGGACCAGACCAGCACGGTGCTGGGAGCGGACGACAGCGTCATCGAGGGTCTCAAGACCATCTGCGAGAAGAGCAAGCCGGCCCTCATCGGCCTGCCCACCACCGGCCTGTCGGAGACCCAGGGGGCGGACATCCAGCGCCTGGCCAAGCGTTTCCACGAGGAGCACCCGGAGCACATCGATATCCCGGTGGTGCCGGTGGTCACCCCCGACTACACCGGCTGCCTGGAGTCCGGCTTCGCCCTGGCGGTGAAGGGCATCGTCGACGTGCTGGTGCCGACCGACACCAGCCGCGTGGGCATGCGCCACAAGCAGGTGAACGTGCTGGCCGGCTCCCTGCTCACCCCCGGCGACATCGAACACATGAAGGACCTGATCGAGGCCTTCGGCCTGCGTCCGGTGGTGTTGCCGGACATCGCCGATTCCCTGGACGGCCATCTCACCGAGCAGGCCTCCAGCCCGGTCACCACCGGAGGTACGCCGGTGTCCGAGATTCGCGCCATGAACGAGTCGGTGGCCACCCTGGTGATCGGCCGTTCCCTGAATCCCGCCGCCGACCTGCTGAAGGAGCGCAGCGGCGTACCGGACTACCGCTTCGACTCCCTCATGGGCCTGGAGGCGGTGGACGCCTTCGTCGCCGCCCTGGCGGAAATCAGCGGCCAGACCGTGCCGGAGCGGATTGAACGCCAGCGCAACCAGTTGCAGGACGCCATGGTGGACACCCACTTCATGCTGGGCTTCGCCCGCGTCGCCATCGCCGCCGATCCGGACCTGCTGTTCGCCCTGTCCAGCCTGGTGACCGGCATGGGCTGCCAGGTCACCGCCGCCGTGGCGCC
>JBGSHR010000196.1:0-2879 GCA_041752155.1 Thiobacillaceae bacterium
CCGACGGCGGCACCCGCACCGCCAGCATCACCGGCGCCTGGGTGGCGGTGCATGACGCGGTGGAATGGCTGGTGCGGGAAGGCAAACTGCCCGCCAACGTGGTGCACGACCATGTCGCCGCCGTCTCCGTCGGCATCTGGCAGGGCATGCCGGTGCTGGACCTGGACTATGCCGAGGACGTGGCCTGCGACACCGACATGAACGTGGTCATGCTGGGGCAAAACAACCTGATCGAGGTGCAGGGCACGGCGGAAGGCGTGGCCTTCACCCGGGCGGAACTCAACAGCCTGCTGGACCTGGCCGAGAAAGGCATCCGCGAGCTGATGGCCCTGCAGCAGCAGGCGTTGGCCAGCGAGGGAGAGCGGAAATGAGCAAGATCGTCATCGCCTCCAACAACCCCGGCAAGCTGCGCGAGATCGCCCGCATCCTGGAACCCCTGGGCCTGGAGGCCATGCCGCAAGAGGCCTTCGGCGTGCCGGAATGCCCGGAGCCCCACGTCACCTTCGTCGAGAACTGCATCGCCAAGGCGCGCCACGCCGCCGCTCACACCGGCCTGCCCGCGTTGGCCGACGACTCCGGCATCTGTGTCGATGCCCTGAACGGCGCGCCGGGGGTCTATTCCGCCCGCTATGCCGGCGAGCCCAAGTCGGACGAGCGCAACAACGAGAAGCTGCTGGAGGCCCTCAAGGACCAGCCCAACCGCAAGGCCCATTACTACTGTGTGATGGTGTTCGTGCGCTACCCCGACGATCCCCAGCCCATCATCGCCGAGGGCAGCTGGCACGGCGAGATCATCGACCAACCCCGGGGCGACGGCGGCTTCGGCTACGACCCCTATTTCCTGGTGCCCGAGTTCGGCCGCACCGGCGCGGAACTGGGCATGGAAGAGAAGAACGGTGTCAGCCACCGGGGCCAGGCGTTGCGAGCCCTGGTGGAGAAGCTGCGGGCGCTAGGCTAGGGCGGGCCCTGGCCGATCCGCAGGGGCGTCGGCAAGGGATTGCCGACCTACAAATTACAGTCCGGCACATCCCTGGTCCCCGTTCGTCCTGAGTAGCCCGCCACGCGGGCGTATCGAAGGGCCGCTGGCATGTGCCCTGGCCGTACCTGCGCCGGGGCGCCTGCGCTACCTATCCGCTCAATCAGGCAGGAAGTCGCAGCCCACCAATTCCAGTTTGCCCAGTAGTTCACCCGCGCGCTTGTCGTCGGGTTTCTGCCGGCGCGCACTGGCGATGCACGCCTGAACTTCTTTGGTGAGATCCAGGTCGCGCCCGTATTGCTCCATCCAGGCGATGAGCAGAAAGGCGTGGTTGAGCAGCAGGCGCGGATTGTTGGGCATCTGTTTGCGCGCCTCCCGGGTGAGGGCGATGGCTTCCTTCAGGCTGCCTTCCCGCGCCAGTTTCACGCCATGGTCCATGATGTCCGTGGCGGCCCGGGCCGCCTGTTCCAGCAGCTGTTTGCCTTCCGTTTCCATCCCCGCCTCGGTATAGACCGCCTGGGCTCGCTCCCGGTACTCCGGGTGATCGTGGTTATTGCCCACCACGCTGCTGAGCAAGGCGCCGGCTGTGTCCGCGCGTCCCAGCTGGATCAGGGGCGGGGCCAGGTCGAAGCTGGCCTCCGGCGGCAGGTTGTGGGCCTGGCCTGGCAGGCTGCCCGAGACTTCCGCGGCTATTTCTTCCGCCTTGTCGCGCTCCCCGCTCCGGAACCAGATCGGGATTTCCATGGAACGGGCGAGGAATCGGATGGCGTCGTCGCCCTTGAAGTCCTTGTTCAAGGTTGCCAGGGCCAGCAGGGCCGCGTTCTTGTCTTCCTGGGCCAGGCACACCCGGGACAGCCAGAGGTAAGGGTCGGCGGATAGGTTGCGGCTACCCCGGGCCAGGTCGATGGTGCGGCGAAAGGCCTGGCCGGCGGTGTCCATGTCCTGCAGGCGATAAGCCACCTCGCCCAGACGGGCCTGCCGGGCCGGTGACTTGGGCGACGCGGAAACGGCCCGGACCAGGACCTGTTTGGCGCTGTCCAGATCGCCAAGATGTTCCAGGGTACGCGCGAGCCAGTCGGCGGCATCGAGGAACGCCAGGTTGCCCCGGGTCAGCTGTTCCAGTTCAGAGCGGGCCTCCGCCAGCCGTCCTTCCAGGTGGTGCAGCTTGGCCAGGCCGAGGCGCGCCCAGGGCTGGTCGCGCTGGGTCAGGGTGTCCTGGAAGACCTCCCGGGCCAGGTTGTAATCGCCCATGTGCATGGCCAGGTCGGCCTTGAGACGTTTCAGATCCCAGGCGTAGGGGGAGCCCGTATCCAGCTGCGCCTCGACCAGGCGAAGGGCGCGCAGGAATTCCTGGTCGTGCATGGCCTGCTCGATGGGCGCCAGGAGATGTTTGCGTTCAAGCTGGCGGCGCAGCCGCGTGAACAGCAGAGACTCGGAGAGGGGCTTGATGAGGTAGTCGTCCGGGCGCGATTCCGCCGTGCCCAGCACCATCTCCGGGGTCTTTTCCGCGCTCACCATGAGCCAGGCGGTATGGGGCGGGAGCCATTGCTGGTGGCGCACTTCTTCCAGCAACTGTTGTCCATTCAGGCCCTGGCCCAGGTTGAGGTCGCACAGGACGGCGTGGTACTGGTTCCGCTCCAACTGGGCCAGAGCGGCATCGGCATTGGCCGCCAGGTCGATGCGGGTGGCGCCGGCCCTGGCCAGCATGTTGCGCAGGGTGGCGCGCATGCCCTCGAAATCCTCGACGATGAGGAAGGCATGGCGGGAGAAATCGGGTATCACGGGGTTGTGCACGCTCATGGCAGTTCCAGTACGAAGCAGCCGCCGCCCAGGCGCCCGCCGTTTTCCAGGCGGGTCGTGCCGGTGCGCGTGCTGTTGCTGTGCAGGCGCGCCGCCACGCCGG
>JBGSHR010000197.1:0-4572 GCA_041752155.1 Thiobacillaceae bacterium
CGGGGCGGTGATGGCGGCCACGCCGCTCTCCACCAGTTCCGGCGGCGGCGCGCCCAGGGCCAGGGGCATGAGGAACACGGTGGGCTGGACCTGGGCGGGAAAGGCGTGATCGCGCGGCCCCTCGCCCCGGGTCACCTGGAGATAGACCCCCAGGTCGTCCCATTCCGCCTGGGCGACGATCTCTTGCACCAGGCCGGCCCATTGCTCAAGCGTATGGGGGTTGTCGATACGCACCCCGTCCAGGCTCGCCTGGAGCCGGGCCAGGTGGTCCGTCAGGCGGAACGGCCGACGCCCATACACCGGGATGACTTCGTACACCCCGTCGCCGAACAGGAAGCCCCGATCCATGACCGAAATCTTCGCGTCAGCCAGGGGAAGAAATGCGCCGTTGAGGCAGACCGTCGTCATGATGCAGTCGGCAGTTTGCAGCCGTCAGTAGGCAGTGAAGACACGGTATTGTTGCCCGCCGTCACTGCCGACTGCCGACTGACGGCTTGGTCATTGGAACATCAGCAGCAGGCTGTCCCAACCCCGGCCCAGGACGCCGGCCACGGCGATGTTTTCCAAGGCCACCAGGGGGTAGTCGCCCAGCACCCCGCCATCGGCGGAAAGGCGCAGAGTGCCGACCCGCTGGCCCCGCGCCACGGGGGCGAGCAGGGGCTGAGTGGTGATGAGCTGGACCTTGATCTTGCCGGCCGTGCCGCGCGGCACGGTGACATAGAAATCGCGCAGGAAACCTGCCTTGAGCTCGCTGCCGCTACCCTTGTAGATGCGCAGCTTGCTTACCGCCTGCATGGCCGGATAGAGGCGCACCGTTTCGAAGAACTGGAAGCCGTAGTTCAGCAGCTTCTGGCTTTCCGTGGCCCGGGCCCGGTCGGAGCTGGTGCCGAGCACCACCGACAGCAGGCGGCGCTTGTCGCGTTTGGCGGAAGCAATCAGGCAATAACCGGCGCTTTCGGTATGGCCGGTCTTGACCCCGTCCACGCTGGGATCGGTGTACAGCAAGCGGTTGCGGTTGGGTTGGGTGATGCCGTTGTAAGAGAACTCCTTCATGGAGTAATACTGATAATACTCAGGGAATGCCCGGATCAGCGCCGAGGTCAGGCGCGCCAGGTCGCGCGCGGTGGTGGTGTGCTCGGGATGGGGCAGGCCGGTGACGTTCATGTAGTGGGTGCGGGTCATGCCCAGCTTCTTGGCCATGGCGTTCATCATGGAGACGAAACTGTCCTCGGAGCCGGCAATCCCCTCGGCCAGGGTGATACAGGCATCGTTCCCGGACTGGACGATCATGCCCTTGAGCAGGGACTCCACCTTGGCCGGTTGGCGCGGATCCAGGAACATGCGCGACCCCTCCGCCTTCCAGGCTTTCTCGGAGACGGACAGTTCTTGATCCATCTGCAAGCGGCCTTCCTTGATGCTGGCGAACACCAGATAGGCGGTCATCAGCTTGGTCAAGGAGGCGGGTTCCACCTTGGCATCCTGATTCTTTTCCGCCAGGGGCAGGCCGCTATCCACGTCGATCAGTAACCAGGCGCGGGCGTCGACTTGGGGCGCCGGCGGTACCGGCAGGACAGCGTGGGCGGGAAGGACGAGGGAGAACAGCAGAACTAGGGCTGAAAACGCTTTCATGTAAACCTGACTCTTTCGAAAGCAATCCATTCTACGACTGGATTGGCAGACTCGGCCTGGGAAGCCCGGACCGGTTGCGGTGAATAACCCCGCATCCCGCATACAAGGCGAGAACCGGGACAAGGACTCTTAGGGAGACACTGATTTATTCCCACGTGGATCGCGTGGGAATAAATCAGTGTCTCCTTAGTGAGTGACCCGATAAGGTTTAGTTCCGAAATCCTGCTGATAGGCCAGGGCGATCTGTTCCGCCGCCCCCGTGCTGGCGAAGGGGCCCAACTGCACCTTCACCAGAGATCCAGCCTGAACATGGGTCAGACCGGGCAGGTCCGCGCCATAACGGCTTGTGATCCGCTGCGACAGAGACTGGGCGGCTTCCGGTGTCGAAACCGCCGCCACCTGGAGATACAGCCCCGGTGTCGGGCTGGTCGTAGGCGCAAGCGCGACAGGCGTTTCCGGCAGGGCCTGTGCCGTCACCGCTTGGGGCTCGCCGGCCACCCGGAACGGCTTCAGGCCCAGAGCATCCCGCACCCGGAGCGTGGCCTGGTCCGCTTCTTCATTACTGGCGAAGGGACCCGCCTGGATCTTGTAGAGGCCATTGCTCTCCAGACGCATCACCCCCGGAAAGCCCCGGGACAAGATCGCCTTGGCCCGATCCAGCAACTCCCCCGCCTTGGCCAGGTTGGCGAAGGCACCCAATTGCAGGTAGATCGAATTGGAAGTCTTGGTCGGCGCCACCGAAGCCGTCTCGGCTTCCGCTTCAGCCGCGGCCAACACGGGCGGTACCGCCTCCAGCGCCGGCACCGGCGCGACCGGTTCTTCTTGCGCCTGGGCGGTGAAGGAGTCGGACGCGGTTTCCGGCAACACCACCTCAACCTCCACCGGGGTGACGCCCTTGAGGATGTCCAGCTTGTAGGCGGCGGTGTAGGACAGATCGATGATGCGGCCTTCGTGGAAGGGACCCCGGTCGTTGACCCGCACCGTCACGCTCTTGCCGGTTTCCAGGTTGGTGACCTTGGCGTAGCTGGGCAGCGGCAGGGTGGTGTGAGCCGCGCTCATGGCATACATGTCGTAGGGCTCGCCGGTGGCGGTGGATTTGCCGTGGAACTTGCGTCCGTACCAAGAGGCCAGACCCCGCTCCTTGTATGGCGTATCGGCGGGCAAGGGCACGTAGGTGCGTCCCAGCACTTTGTAGACCTTGCCGGTCGCCTGGCGCATGGGCTCCCGCTTGGGCACGGCATCGGGGATGGCCGCCAAGTCGGCCGGCGGGTTCGCGCCCGGCCCGTCGTCCTTGTAATAACCGCCGCCTTTATAGGGTGGCGTGGCCGGCGTTCCTTCGTTTTGCGCCGTCTTGGTGCCAAGACTGCTGCAGCCGGACAGGTAGAAACCGACGGCGAGGATCAACAGCGGCAGGTGGGGGCGGGAGAGATGCATGACAAAGGCGCCGTAAAACATAAGAACATGGGCTAAGTTTATCGTGCATACCCTATGTTTTTACAAGTTTTTTGTGCGTCGCCACACTCATCAAAACACCGAAACCCACCATCACCGTCACCATGGAAGTGCCGCCATAGCTCACCAGGGGCAGGGGCACCCCCACCACCGGCAGGATGCCCGACACCATGCCCATGTTGACGAAGGCGTAGGTGAAGAAGGTCAGCACCACCGACCCTGAGAGCAGACGGCCGAACAGGGAGGGGGCGCTGGCGGCCAGCACCAGGCCCCGGCCGATGATGGCGGCGTAGAGCAATAGCAGAAACAGGTTCCCCACCAGACCGAATTCTTCCGAAAACACGGCGAAGATGAAATCCGTGCTGCGCTCGGGCAAGAAGTCCAGGTGGGTCTGCGTCCCCTGCATCCAGCCCTTGCCCGACACCCCTCCCGACCCCACGGCGATGGTGGACTGGATGATGTGATAACCGGCCCCGAGAGGATCGGAACTGGGATCGATGAGCGTGAGCACCCGTTGCTGCTGATAGTCGTGCAGCAGGTAATTCCAGGCCAGGGGCAAAGCGGAACCCAGCGCCACGGCGGCGCCGGCGATGATTTTCCAGGGCAGTCCGGCCAGGTACAGCACATAGAAACCGGAGGCGGTAATGAGCAGGGAGGTGCCCAGGTCGGGCTGCTTGGCGATCAAACCCACCGGCAACAGGAGCAGCAGGATGGCGATGGCGAAATCCCGGCCGCGCAGGGTTTCCTGCTTGTAGTGGAAGTACCAGGCCAGCATCATGGGCACGGCCAGGCGCATGAGCTCGGACGGTTGAATGCGCGTCACGCCCAGTTCCAGCCAACGCCGGGAACCGTTCACCACCACGCCGAACAGGGCCACGCCCACCAGCAGCAATAGACCGAGGACATAGGCCGGCACGGAGAACTGCATGAGGCGTTGGGGCGATATGTGGGACACCAGCAACATGGCCCCCAAGGCCACGCCGATGTTGACGAGATGGGCGGTAATCCGCTCCGGGCTGGCGCCGGTGGCGCTATAGACCGTGGCGCTGCTGAACAGCAGCAACAGCCCCAGCAAGGCCAGGAGCGGGCCGTCCAGATGGGCGAACAGACGTTCCAACAGATGACGGATCATTGTCCCGCTTCCTCCACCAGCGTTTCTACCGGCACGGGCTCTTCCACCGGGCCGCTGTCTTCCACCTCGTTGTCATCCCCAGCCTCCTCGGGAACCAGCACCGTGGGCATCTTGCCCAGCAACCAGTAATCCATCACTTTGCGGGCGATGGGGGCCGCCGTGGAACCCCCGTGGCCGCCGTTCTCCACCATGACCGCGACGACGATTTTGGGATCGTCCGCCGGCGCGAAGGCGATGAACAGGGCATGGTCGCGATGCCGCGCCGCCACCTGGCTCTCCACATAGCGCGCACCCTGCTTGATGCCCACCACCTGGGCGGTGCCGGTCTTGCCGGCGAACAGGTAAGCCGCCCCCGCCCC
>JBGSHR010000198.1:0-8939 GCA_041752155.1 Thiobacillaceae bacterium
TACACGGTGATCCTCAAGCCGTTGACGCCCCAGAACATCGTCATCGGCGGCGCCTCCGGGGCCATGCCGCCGTTGCTGGGCTGGGCGGCGATGACCGGCCAGGTCGGGCACGAGGCCCTGCTGTTGTTCCTTATTGTGTTCGCCTGGACCCCGCCCCATTTCTGGTCCCTGGCCCTGTATCGCAAAGAGGAATACGCCCGCGCCGGCCTGCCCATGCTGCCGGTGACCCACGGCGAGAACTACACCCGCCTGCACATCCTGTTCTATACCGTGCTGCTCGCCGCGGTGACCGCCCTGCCGGTGGCGACACGTATGAGCGGCGGCCTGTACGGGCTGGCGGCGCTGGTCCTCAACGCCATCTTCCTGGGCTACGCCTGGCGCCTGTACCGTGACTACAGCGATGCCCTGGCGCGGCGCACTTTCGCCTGGTCCATCCTCTATCTCAGTCTGCTGTTCGCCGCGTTGCTGCTGGATCACTGGTTGCGGACCGGCTAGCGGCATCCGCCCGATGGCCCCATAGGGCAAAGCGATATGACACCGGGCGGGCGGTGCAATAACCTGACCTTATAACCAAATACAAAAAATTGACTGTCCATGCCTCGGCTCGGCGCATACCCTACTGGCCGCCTGTAGTTTCCCCCCCAACCCCACCCGTCCCGCTTCAACGGACTGATTAAAAGAGGTTTTTCATGCGATTGATTCTTCTCGGCGGCCCCGGTGCCGGCAAAGGTACCCAGGCCAACTACATCAAGGAACGCTACGGCATTCCCCAAATCTCCACCGGCGACATGCTGCGCGCCGCCGTCAAGGCAGGCACCGAGATGGGCCTGGCCGCCAAGAAGATCATGGACGCGGGCGGCCTGGTGTCCGACGAAATCATCATCGGTCTGGTGAAGGACCGTATCAAGGAAGCCGATTGCGCCAATGGCTTCCTGTTCGACGGCTTCCCCCGCACCATCCCCCAGGCCGACGCCATGAAGGCTGCCGGCGTGCCCATCGACGCCGTGGTGGAGATCGATGTGCCCGATGAGGAAATCATCAAGCGCATGTCCGGTCGTCGCGTGCACGTGGCCTCCGGCCGTACCTACCACGTGGTGTTCAACCCGCCCAAGGTCGCCGGCAAGGACGACGAGACCGGCGAGGATCTGATTCAGCGCGACGACGACCAGGAAGAGACCGTGAAGAAGCGCCTGGACGTGTACCACGCCCAGACCGAGCCTCTGGTCAAGTACTACTCCGACTGGGGCAATTCCGGTGTCGCCGACGCGCCCAAGTACTTCAAGATCGCCGGCGTCGGTTCCGTCGACGGCATCCGTGACGGCTGTTTCGCCGCCCTGGATTCAGTCAAGAAGTAAGCAAGGCCGCATGAGCATTCCCGGTTATTCCCCGGCGGACCTCTCCCTGGTGCGCACCGCGCTCAGGGAGCGTTTCGGCCATGACGTGGAAGTGGTGGAGGCGGAGACGGAAGTGCGCCTCAACGCCGCCGATCGGGAGTTGGCTCAGTGCCCGGCCCTGTACTGGAAAGAAGACGGTTGCTCTTTCGTGGTGGCCAAGACCGGTCTGGCCGGTTATCGCGCCATGTTCTTCTATTCCATCAAGGACCGCTTCGGCACAGGCAAGGAGGAGTACGACAACCTGGGCGACAGCGTGATCACCCTGCTCAAGGTGCAGGAGGCAGAGCACGCGCGGCGCAACCAGGAAACAGGTATCCGGTAAACAATCTTTGAGAAAGCGCGGCGCGGTCCGCGCTTTTTTATTTCAGAGACAAGGAGTTATTTCATGGCCAAGAAGAAAAATGCCTTTTACGCCCAGTCCGGCGGTGTGACCGCCGTCATCAATGCCTCCGCCTGTGGCGTCATCGAGACTGCCCGCAAGCACAGCGATGTCATCGGCAAGGTCTATGCCGGCCGCAACGGCATCATCGGCGCCCTCACCGAGGACCTGATCGACACCAGCAAGGAGACCGAAGCGGCCATCGCCGCCCTGCGCTCTACCCCGTCCGGCGCCTTCGGTTCCTGCCGCTACAAGATGAAGAGCCTGGAGGCCAACAAGCGCGAATACGCGCGCCTGATCGAGGTGTTCAAGGCCCACAACATCGGCTACTTCTTCTACAACGGCGGCGGCGACTCCGCCGACACCTGCTTCAAGGTGTCCCAGTTGTCCGAGTCCATGGGCTACCCGATCCAGGCCATCCACGTGCCCAAGACCGTGGACAACGATCTGCCCATCACCGACTGCTGCGCCGGCTTCGGCTCGGTGGCCAAGTACATCGCCGTTTCCACCCTGGAAGCGTCCTACGATGTGCGTTCCATGGCCAAGACCTCCACCAAGATCTTCGTGGTGGAAGTGATGGGCCGGCACGCCGGTTGGATCGCCGCCGCCGGCGGCCTGGTGGCCGAGCAGGGCATCCCCGTGATCATCCTGTTCCCCGAGATCGAATTCGACCAGAAGAAATTCCTCGCCGCGGTGAAGAAGAAGGTCACCGAGTTCGGCTATTGCACCGTGGTGGTGTCCGAGGGTTGCCACTATCCGGACGGCACCTTCCTGGCCGAGCAGGGTACCCGCGACGCCTTCGGTCATGCCCAGCTGGGCGGCGCCGCCCCGGTGGTGGCCAACATGATCAAGGACGCCCACGGCTACAAGTTCCACTGGGCCGTGGCCGACTACCTGCAACGCGCCGCGCGCCACATCGCCTCCAAGACCGACGTCAAGCAGGCCTACGAGCTGGGCAAGAAGGCGGTGGAGCTGGCGGTGAAGGGCCACAACTCGGTGATGCCCACCGTGGACCGGATTTCCGACTCTCCCTACAAGTACAAGATCGGCGTCGCCGACCTCAAGGATGTGGCCAACGTGGAGAAGTTCATGCCGCGCGACTTCATCTCCAAGGACGGCTACGGCATTACCGCGAAGTGCTCGCGCTACCTCACGCCGCTGATCCAGGGCGAGGACTATCCAAAGTACGCGGATGGCCTGCCGGTGTATGTCACGTTGAAGAACGTGGCGGTGGCGAAAAAGCTTCCCGAGTTCAAGCTTTAACCAAGATCAAGGGCGCCGCTGGCGCCCTTGTTTATTCTTCGGCCCCATGACCCTAGACCGCGCACGTCAACTTTTGCAGGTCCAGGCCGACTTCGGCGGTTTCTACAACGCCAACTCGGCCAAGCTGATCCTGTCCGAGGTACAGAAAGAGCACGGCCAGGCGGCGGTGGATGGCCTGATCCGGGGATTGCGCCTGGACGATATCTTCGGTTTCGAGCCGGGCACCCGCTTCGAGGGCGGGCTGGACATGGGCCGGCCGGTTTGACCGGGCAGGGCGATAGGAAGGGATGATTTCACAATTGAGACCTGGCACCAGCCGGGCAGAACAGATGTCGCGCAGCCGGGGAGGCTGTGCGGCGCGACGTTTGACTCTATGTAATTACACGATATTCAAGGAGATGATGCGATGAGTGAAGGTCTGATGTTTGCCCTTGTGGCAGCGGTGCTGGCACTGCTTTACGGGATCATGTCGATCAAATGGATCCTGGCGCAGCCCACCGGCAACGCCCGTATGCAGGAGATCGCCGCCGCCGTGCAGGAAGGCGCCGGCGCCTACCTCAACCGGCAATACACCACCATCGGCATTGTCGGCGCGGTCCTGTTCGTAGCCCTGTGGCTGGCCCTGGGCAGCCTCACCGCCATCGGCTTCGCCATCGGCGCGGTGTTGTCCGGCGCCGCCGGCTACATCGGCATGAACGTCTCGGTGCGTTCCAACGTGCGCACCGCCCAGGCCGCCTATGCGGGCCTCAACGCGGCCCTCAACGTGGCCTTCCGCGGCGGTGCCATCACCGGCCTGCTGGTGGTGGGGCTGGGCCTGTTGGGCGTGGCCGGCTACTACGCCGTGCTGCTCAACATGGGCATTGAAAGCATGGATGCGGTCAAAGCCCTGGTAGGCCTGGGCTTCGGCGGCTCACTGATCTCCATCTTCGCTCGTCTTGGCGGCGGTATCTTCACCAAGGGCGCCGACGTGGGCGCCGACCTGGTGGGCAAGGTGGAAGCCGGCATCCCCGAGGATGATCCGCGCAACCCCGCTGTGATCGCCGATAACGTGGGCGACAACGTGGGCGACTGTGCCGGCATGGCCGCCGACCTGTTCGAGACCTACGCCGTCACCCTCATCGCCACCATGCTCCTGGGCGGCTTGCTGGCCAGCGCGGCCGGTGCCAATGCGGTGATCTTCCCGCTGGTGCTGGGCGGCGTGTCCATCATCGCTTCCATCGTCGGCTCCTTCTTCGTCAAGGCGCGGGAGGGCGGCAAGATCATGAACGCCCTGTATCGCGGTCTGGCGGTGGCCGGCGGCATCGCCGTGGTGGCCTTCTATCCGGTGACCACCTGGATGCTGGGCGACGGTCTGACCCTGAACGACGGCACTTTCATCTCTTCCCTGAGCCTGTACTACGCCTCCCTCATCGGCTTGGCGCTGACCGCCGCCATGGTGGTGATCACCGAGTACTACACGGCGACGGAATACGGCCCGGTGCGCCACATCGCCCAGGCCTCCACCACCGGCCACGGCACCAACATCATCGCCGGTCTGGGTGTGTCCATGAAATCCACCGCCGCGCCGGTACTGGCGGTGTGCCTGGCGATCTGGGGCGCCTATGAACTGGGCGGCCTGTATGGCATCGCCATCGCCGCCACCTCCATGCTGTCCATGACCGGCATCATCGTCGCCCTGGACGCCTATGGCCCCATCACCGACAACGCCGGCGGCATCGCCGAGATGGCCGGTCTTCCCGAGGAGATCCGCAACATCACCGATCCTCTGGATGCCGTGGGCAACACCACCAAGGCGGTGACCAAGGGTTATGCCATCGGTTCCGCCGGTCTGGCCGCCCTGGTGCTGTTCGCCGACTTCACCCATGCCCTGGGTGGTGGCGTGAGCTTCGATCTTTCCAACCACATGGTCATCATCGGCCTGTTCATCGGCGGCATGGTCCCCGACCTGTTCGGTGCCATGGGCATGGAAGCGGTGGGTCGCGCCGCCGGCGCCGTGGTGGTGGAAGTGCGTCGCCAGTTCAAGGAGATTCCCGGCATCATGGAAGGCACCGGCAAGCCGGAGTACGGCACCTGTGTGGACATGCTGACCAAGGCCGCCATCAAGGAGATGATCATCCCGTCCCTGCTGCCGGTCGCGGTTCCGGTGGTCGTCGGTCTGACCCTGGGTGCGCAGGCCTTGGGCGGTGTGCTGATCGGCACCATCGTTACCGGCATCTTCGTGGCCATCTCCATGACCACCGGCGGTGGCGCTTGGGACAACGCCAAGAAGTACATCGAGGAAGGCAATTTCGGCGGCAAGGGTTCCGAAGCCCATAAGGCCGCGGTGACCGGCGATACCGTGGGTGACCCCTACAAGGACACCGCCGGCCCGGCCGTGAACCCTTTGATCAAGATCATCAACATCGTCGCCCTGCTGATCGTGCCCCTGATTGTTTGAGCGTGGCTTGCTAGACTGAAACGGGCCGGGACTTTCCGGCCCGTTTTGTTTTTTCTCCACAAAGGGATGGCTAATTTAGGGCACGGCCAAGGCTTAGGTTTACCACCAGAAGTTCACATTGCTAGAATTTCAGACAATTCTGATATTGCTGTTTTTATTGGACTTTTTAAAGGAAGCGCCATGAATATCAAATACCTCGCTCTCGCCATGGCTTGTGCGGCCTGTTCTACCCAGGCCATCGCGCAAGCCCCCGCCCAGGTGCCTGCCCAGGCCCCGGCCATCGCCGCCCCCGTCGCCACCCCCAAGAGCGCGGAAGAATGGCTGCAACGCATGACCGACTTCACTCAGAACGCTTCCGCCTACAAGGATCCCCGGGTGTTCGTGCCCTGGAGCAACGCCGTGACCGAGCCCGGCTTCTACATCGCCGCCATGAACGGCATGATGGACCCGGCGGGCTGGCTGGCCATGATGAACAGCGCCGCCAATCCCGCCGCCGTGCGCAACCTCGCCCAGTTCGGCGATCCCAATGTGTACATGCGCTGGATGGCCGCCGGCGTCGATCCCGCGTTCTACACGGCCCTGCTGACCCAGATGTCCGATCCCGGCAAGATGATGCGCTGGGGCATGATGCCCCTGGATCCCAAGCTGTGGAACGTCTTCCTGAATACACTCAACCCGAACACCTATATCCGCTGGCCCATGGCCATGATGGACCCGCGCATGTGGAATCTGATGGGCAATATGGCCAATCCGGCGCTCTATACCAGCATGGCCGGCGCGGCCTTCAATGCCCAGAATTACGGCCCCAGCGTGAACAGCTGGCTGAACTGGACTCCCCCGGCTCCCGTGGTCGGCGCTTCCAACCCCTGGGCCGGCAACAATGCGGCGAGCTTCAACATGTTCGACCCCATGGCCATGGGCAGCCTGCTCGGTGGCATGGTGCCGGGTCTGAGCCCCGCCGCCCCGGCCGTGCAGATGCCCGCCGCTCCCAAGGCGGCCGAGGCACCCAAACCTGTCGCGGCGCCCATGGTTATCCCCGCTCCCGTATTCGCCGCGCCTGCCGCCACCGCCCCCGCACCCGCGGCCACCGCGCCCAACAAGGTGATTCTGGCGGGCGATGCCCTGTTCCAGTCCGGCAAGTCCGGCATCCGCAACCTGTCCAAAGATGGCAAGGCCCGTCTCGACGAGGTGGTGGCCAAGCTCAAGGGTATGGGCGATATCGACCAGATCCGGGTGGTGGGCCATGCCGATCCGACTGGTAATGCCAAGGCCAACCGCAAGCTGTCCGAGGCCCGCGCCAAGTCCATCAAGTCCTATCTGGTGGCCAAAGGCGTGAAGCCGGGCGTGATCATCACCAGCGGTATGGGCGATAGCCAGCCGGTGGTCCAGTGCGATGCGAACCTGCCCAGTGCCGAACTCAAGGAATGCCACGCTCCCAACCGTCGCGTGGAGATCGAGATCGTCGCCAAGCCCAAGTAAGCCCTATCAGGCAGCTTGGCTGCATGATGCAAAGAGCCGCCCTCGGGCGGCTCTTTTTATTCGGGCCAGTCCGATTCGGCGGGATCTTCCGGCCATGCTTCCTCGAAATAACCTACGCGCTGCCAGGAGTTCTCGTTTAGGGCGACCTCGTAGCGCGCCCAGTGACGGAATTCATCCAGGGTGCAGCATCCCGTCTTGCGTCGGCAGGTGCCGGCGATGCCCTTGAAGCTGACGGTTTCTTCGCCGCATTCCGCGTCCAGGGAGAAGGACAGGACCTGGCGTACCCCCCAGGAACGGCCATAGGCGCCGTTGCTGTAATGGCCGCCGAGCCGGATCTCGAACGGTTGTTGGATGGAATTGTTCATGCCGTGATGCTGCTGCTATATGCCGTCCGATAGTTTACGAGCGATGGAACGATAGGTGCTCATTCATCCGAGGCGAAGTCCTGGATGGGGTCAGGTGGTGAGGCGTCGGTAGATGTCCGAGGCCTTGAACGGCAGGTCGCGCACGTCGTCCAGGATGATGTAGCGGGCGGCCCCATACATGTGGGGCAGGTAGTCGCGCGCCTCCCGGTCGATGGTGATGCAGAACGGATGTACGCCGGCGCGTTGGGCCTCCAGCAGGGCCATGCGCGTGTCTTCGACGCCGTACTGGCCACGATAGACGTCGAAATAATCGTCGGGCCGGCC
Organism: Thiobacillaceae bacterium; assembly: GCA_041752155.1. Classification (GTDB taxonomy): domain Bacteria; phylum Pseudomonadota; class Gammaproteobacteria; order Burkholderiales; family Thiobacillaceae; genus PFJX01. The sequence goes on from JBGSHR010000198.1 coordinate 7,642, forward strand.
ATCGGACAGGGTCACCATCACCTTGGTGCGCGCGTCCACCCCCTTGAGCAGGTCGGTGAGGTGGCGGATGGCGAAGCCCATGCGGGTGTATTCCTGGGCGCGGATGCCGGAGATGCGCGCCTTGACCTCCTCGCCGAACGGTTCATCGAAGGTCTTGATGCGATAGAGCTCGCAGCGCTTGCGTGTGATGCCGGAGAAGCCGTAGATGGCGTAGCGGTCCCCCAAGCGTTCCAGGGCCTCGCACAACAAAACCAGTGCTTCCCGTTCCGCGTCGTTGATCCACCCCCGGGTGGAGCCGGACATGTCGATGAGAAATCCCACGGCGATGTTGCGTTCCGCCCGGTGCGTACGCACGAACAGGCGGTCGCTCATCTCGCTGCCGTCGTTGGAGTCGGCCAGGGCCTCCACCAGGGCGTCGATGTCCACGTCGTCGCCGTAGACCTGGCGTTTCATGAGCCGGTTCTCGTCGCGCATGGCCTCGAAACTCTTGCGCAGATGCTTCACCAGGCCGGCATATTTTTCCAGGGTGGCGCGATAGAAACCGTCGTAAACCGGCGGCACCTCCTTCTCCCGCATCACGCACCAGTTCTTGCGGTAGTGCTGGCGTCCCATGTCCCACTCGGGGAAGAACTTGGCGCCCTCCTCGTGATAGGTGCCCTGCCACATGGCGTCCGGATCGGCGGCCTGGTCCTGGATCAGGCTGGCGTCGTATTCCCCCTCGCCGGCGGGTACCAGGTATTCAGGGGGGATCTCGCCGAAGTCCAGCCAGATGGAGGTGAGCAGCTGTTTGACGTCCTCCGGCGGCGCCACCGGCGCGCCGTCCAGGGTGATTTCCATGTCCAGGCGGCCATTCTCGTCCCTGGCTTCCGCCGCGAAGCGCTCGGGCCTCTCCGCGCCGTCCTCAGCGCCGGCTTTGTGGCGGCTGTGTTCCTCCAGCAGCTCCGCCAGTTTCACGCGCAGGCGGGCCTTCTCCTTTTCCTGACGGGCGGCAAAGGCCGCGGCCACGGCATCCGGACGCAGCTCGCCCTGGAAGCACCAGGGCGGGAAATCCGCCAGGTGGTAGGCATCTCCCAGTAGACGCAAGCTGTCCTCCAGCGTCGCCTCGGGTTGGCCCAGTCGCTCGGCGATGGCTTCCCAGCCGGCGGGCAGGCCCTCGCCCAGGGTGGCCTTGAGGTGTTCCATGTCCCGGTGCAGGCCCGGCAGCTCGCGAGCGATGCGGGCGGTCAGGCGCAGGGTCTCCAGGGCATGCAATTGCTGCAGGGCCCGTTGCGGATCGGCAAAGCTGGCGCAGGCGGCCG
>JBGSHR010000199.1:0-5407 GCA_041752155.1 Thiobacillaceae bacterium
CCGTTCACCTCGGGGGCGTCGTTCGTTGCGACCTTCACCCCGATCGCCACGGTTGTCACGGCCGCGGCGCGGTTCCCGGTCGCGGCGCGGCTCGGCTTTCTTCTCTTCCACCGGCTTGGGCGCTTCTTCGTCATTCATGCCGCGCAGCCAGCCGACGATGCGGCCGAACAGTCCGGGTTTGCCGGCTTCCTGAGGGGCGGCGGCCGGAGCGGGGGCGCTGGGCATCGGCGCGGGTTGTCCCGGGGAAATGCCCTGAACCACCGGTTGTGCGCGTTCCGGCTTGCCGCCGGCGCCGTTGCGCGGCTGCATCTCTTCTTCCACCGGCTTTTCCACCATCTTGTAGCTGGGGGCCTGCATGTCGCTCTGGTTGAGCTGGTCGTGGCGGAAGCGCGCCAGGGTGTAGTGGGGCGTTTCCATGTGCATGTTGGGGATCAACACGACTTCGACCCGATGCCGCGCCTCGATGGCGAGGATGTCGTGGCGCTTCTCGTTGAGCAGGAAGGTGGCTACTTCCACCGGCAGCTGCAGGTGTACGGCGCCGGTGCCGTCCTTCATGGCCTCTTCCTGGAGCATGCGCAACAGGTGCAGGGCGAAGGATTCGGTGCTGCGCACATGGCCGGTGCCGGCGCAACGCGGGCAGGTGATGTAGCTGGTCTCGCCCAGGCTGGGCTGGAGGCGCTGACGCGACAGTTCCAGCAGGCCGAAGCGGGAGATCTTGCCGGTCTGGATGCGGGCGCGATCATGGTGCAGCGCGTCGCGCAGGCGGTCTTCCACCTCGCGCTGGTTGCGCTGGTTCTCCATGTCGATGAAGTCGATCACGATCAGGCCGCCCAGGTCGCGCAGGCGCAACTGGCGCGCCACTTCGTCGGCGGCTTCCAGGTTGGTGTTGAACGCGGTCTGCTCGATGTCGCTGCCCTTGGTGGCCTGGGCCGAGTTGACGTCCACGGCCACCAGGGCCTCGGCGTGGTCAATGACGATGGAGCCGCCGGAGGGCAGGGGCACGGTGCGGGAGTAGGCGGTCTCGATCTGGTGTTCGATCTGGAAACGCGAGAACAGAGGCACCGGGTCGCTGTACAGCTTGACCTTGTTGACGTTGCCCGGCATGACGTGGGCCATGAACTGCTTGGCCTGCTCGTAGATGGCGGGTTCGTCGATGAGGAGTTCGCCGATGTCCGGGGTGAAGTAGTCGCGGATGGCGCGGATCACCAGGCTGGATTCGGCGTAGATCAGGAAGGCGCCGGTCTGACCTTGGGCGGCGCCGTCGATGGCGGTCCACAGTTGCAGCAGGTAGTTCAGGTCCCACTGCAATTCTTCTACGCTGCGGCCGATGCCGGCGGTGCGGCCGATCAGACTCATGCCGGCGGGGACTTCCAACTGGGCCAGGGCATCGCGCAACTCGTTGCGCTCCTCGCCTTCGATGCGGCGCGATACGCCGCCGCCGCGCGGATTGTTGGGCATGAGCACCAGATAGCGACCGGCCAGGCTGACGAAGTTGGTCAGGGCTGCGCCCTTGTTGCCGCGTTCGTCCTTTTCCACCTGGACGACCAGTTCCATGCCTTCTTTCAGTTGTTCCTGGATCTTGCCGCGGCTGATGTCGCCGTCGGGCAGGGCGGCGCGGGAGATTTCCTTGAACGGCAGGAAACCGTGGCGTTCCGCGCCATAGTTGACGAAGCAGGCTTCGAGGGAGGGTTCAACGCGCGTGATGACGGCTTTGTAGATATTGCCTTTGCGCTGTTCCTTGGTGGCGGATTCGATGTCGAGGTCGATCAGTTTCTGACCTTCGACAATGGCGACGCGGAGTTCCTCCGCCTGCGTCGCATTGAACAACATTCTTTTCATCTTTTACCCCAACGCTACACGCGCCCCGGGGTGATAAACCCCGCCGCATATCCATACGGCGGCGATGCGAGGCAGGGGGTCAGACGGCTTGGTTATTCATGTCGCTGAACGGCTGGTGCATGGTTAAGGGTTTATCCTATTTCCCGCCGGCTCATAACCGGCCGGGTCATTATCCGGGTGCGGGTCGCGCAAACTGTGCGTTAACATCGCTGCTTTTTTCGAGCCTGCGGGCCTCAGGTGCTGCGCAATGGTCGCGATCTGTCGCGTAGATTGGCGCACCGGACGGGCGGCTCTAAGGCCGGTGAGCTGAAACAACCGGCACCCAAAGTTAGTGCGCGGGCAGGGTCTTCAACGCCACTTTTGCACGCTTTTTGAGCAACGCGAGTATAAGCGAATGCAACACAATGGCAAAGCCACTGTAACCAAAGTATCTATTGGCCCGGAAGAGTGCGGGCAGCGGCTGGACAATTTCCTGTTCCGTCACCTCAAAGGCGTGCCCAAGAGCCGGGTCTACCGCATGCTGCGGGAAGGCGAGGTGCGGGTGTCCGGACGCCGTTCCAAGCCCGACTACAAACTCGCGGACGGGGACGAGGTGCGCATCCCGCCGGTGCGCATGGCGGAGAAGGTGGAGGTGCCGACCGGCCCCATCGACCATCCCTTGCTGGATCGGGTGTTGTATTGGGACGACAGCCTGCTCATCATCGACAAGCCCGCCGGCCAGGCCGTCCACGGCGGCAGCGGCGTCAGCCTGGGGGTGATCGAGCAATTGCGCCAGGAACTGCCCCAGGCCAAGTTCCTGGAGCTGGCCCACCGCCTGGATAAGGAAACCTCCGGGGTGCTCATGCTGGCCCTCAAGCGATCCGCCCTGGTCGAGTTGCACCGCATGCTGCGGGAAGGGGAAACCAGGAAGACTTATCTCACCTTGGCCGTCGGCCACTGGCGCGACCCGGTGCGCCACGTGAAGTTGTCGCTGCACAAATACCTGAACGAAGACGGCGAGCGCCGGGTGGAGGTGGACGCCGAGGGTCAGCGTGCCCACACCATCTTCCGCCTGGTGCGCAGATACGAGGGCTACAGCCTGCTGGAGGCGGAACTGAAGACCGGCCGCACCCACCAGATCCGCGTGCACCTGGCCGCTCTGGAACATCCCATCGCCGGCGACAGCAAATACGGCGACGGCGAGTTGAATCGGGTTTTGAAACGCCAGGGCCTCCGGCGCATGTTCCTGCACGCGGCCCGGCTCGAGCTCGTCCACCCCCTGAGCAAGGCGCCCCTGGTCGTCCAGGCGCCGTTGCCCCGGGATCTGGAGGGGTTTCTCGCCGGTTTGTCGGTGAAGTAAGGGGTTGATGGATGAAGTGCTGTTGGGGCCAAGCCTCATCGGCAACACCGTCAGCTGGCAAGCCCATCCGCTTCCCCGCGTCTCAAACGCTGGCGAACAGGATCTCGAACATGCGTTGGCGTTTTTCGGCATCCAGGCCGCGCAGCACGTCCAAGGCCTTCTCCGCCGCGCGCGGGTCCCGCGATACGGAATATTCGACGATCAGTTTGCGCCAGGCCTCGGCCAGCTCCGGGTCCGTGGCGCGTAGCTGCTGGAGAGCCTGGCTGACGCCGGCCGGGCCCTTCAGGTCGTAGAAGGTGAGGCCCAGGTTGTGCCAGGCCGGGTCGTAAGCGGGATCGATGCGCACCGCTTCCCGATAGGTGTCCATGGCTTCCCGCAGGCGCTTGCTGTCCCGGTAGATGTTGCCCAGATTGTTCAGGGCATAGACGTCGCCGGGCGCTAAGCGCAGGTTCTGGCGATAGGCCTCGATGGCCTCGGGATAGCGTTGCAGCCGGCTGTAAGCGCGGCCCAGGACGAACCAAGCGGTGGCTTTGGCGGGCTCGGCCCGGGTCCAATGCCCGCCCCAATCCAGCAGGCCCAGCCAGTCGCCCTGTTTTTCCAACTGGCGGGCCCGGGCGAACCAGTCGGTCTGATGCAAGGAGGCGGAGTCGCTCCGGCCGAGCGCTTCGCGGGTCGAGACGGGAGCGGCGCAGGCGAGGGGCGCCAGCAAAAACAGGAGAAGGGGCAAGAGAAGTTTCACCGGGAGCGGGGCGCGAGCAATTGCCAGGAAGTGGATCAGGGTATCCCGGCTTTGTGGCAGAACACCAGTCTTGCCGTCCAGGTCGGTTTGACCTGGCTCCCAGGGTTTGGCCTAATCGCGCCTTCCGTGTGGTTGATGCCAGTGCAAAGCCGGCGTAAACCGGACCTCAAGGCGAGAACGATGATTTCCTGCGAACTGAATGCCTGACCATGCACCCCTTTAAATACCTGTCCAAGCGTACAACCGCCGATACCCTCGGGAATATCTCGGGCCAGGAATGGGGGTGGCTTCTGTCGCCCCACAGCCATATCGCCTTGCTGGGGACGCGTCGCGCCGAGATGATGGTCTCCCGGGCCAGGCTGGTGGCGGCGGTGTTCGCCTTGCTCACCCTGCCCTGGGCGGTGGTCGAGTGGCTGGTCTTCCCGGAGGCGGCCTGGTTGCCTCTTGCCGGTTTGCGGGTGGCGGCCACCGTGGCGTTTGCCGCTCTGTTCGTTTATCTGAGCGGGCCCTTGCGCCTGCCCTGCGCCCGGCGCGGATTGCTGCTGCTATTCGTCATCCCGACCCTGTTTTATATCGCGGCCAACCTCATCCTCGTCGGGGTGCCGCTGGAGGGCTATGCCGAAGCGGTGGCGGTGACCCACACCTCCCTGCCCTTCCTGGTGCTGGCCGGATTGAGCATGTTTCCCCTCACCGCAGTGGAGGCCTTGGCCCTGGCCGTTCCCATGCTGCTGGCCAAGGCCTTTCTCGCCGTATACGAATGGCCCCTGGCGGACTGGCCGGGCATCCTCGGCACTTATTGGCTCTTGTTGCTCATCACCGGCGTGGCCGGTTTGGCCAGCATCAGCCAGTTGGCCTTCGTCATCGTGCTGGTGCGCCAGGCCATCCGCGACCCGCTGACCAGCTGTTTCTCGCGCCAAAGCGGCGAGGAGCTGCTGGAACTGCAATACATCATCGCCACGCGCAGCGGCACGCCCCTCGCCATTGCCTTTCTCGACATCGATTACTTCAAGCGGGTGAACGACGAGTTCGGCCATGAGGCCGGGGATAAGGCGATCATCGGCGCGGTCAAGCGCATCGGCGAGGGCCTGCGTACCAACGACATGCTGTCGCGCTGGGGCGGCGAGGAATTCATCCTGATCATGCCCAATACCGACATCGACATGGCCAGGGTGGCATTGCAGCGGCTGCGCGAGGCGGGCTTCGGGCAGCGTCCGGATGGCACGCCCCTGACCGTCAGCATCGGCGTGGCCGAACGGATCGCCGATGCAAGCCCGGACTGGAAGTCGCTGGTGGAGACCGCTGATAACCGCATGTACCAGGCCAAGCGGACTGGCCGCGATCGCATCGTCAGCCGCAACGACTAGCCCGCCGGGCTGCCATGCCGCGCCGTCCGGCGAGCGGATTCAAAAAGCGTAAAACTTTCCTTTAGGCGCCGTTGTTCACCACATCAGGTGGGCATGGGCCGGGATGGTCGTGCTCATTGCGCGGCA
>JBGSHR010000200.1:0-1818 GCA_041752155.1 Thiobacillaceae bacterium
CGACGCCAGGCAGGTCGCCCAGCTCGAGGGCCGGGCCCAGGACTATCGACGTGCCATGGCAGCCTGCCTGGAAGGGCGGGGCTATGCCGTGCACTGATCCAGTGACGCAAGTGGTAATTGCAAGGAGACCATCATGACGAGACGTTACCTTCCCAAGGCCGGCACCTTGCTGGCCATCTTGCTGACCCTGGGCGTGGCCGGGGTGTCGGCCGATCCTCCGCGGCGCGACGAGTATCAGCGCCGGGACGGCGCCAAGCCCAGGATCGAGCGGAACTATCAACTGGACAGGCGTTATCACCACAACCGCTATTACCCGCCCCGGGGGCTGACGGTGGAAACCCTGCCGCGCGCACCTGTGGTCATACCCCATCTCGGCACCAATTATTATTTCCGCGACGGCGTGTGGTACCGGCCTTCGGGCACCCGCTTCGTGGTGGTGATGCCCCCCATCGGCCTCACCCTTTCCATTCTGCCGCCGTACTACACCACCCTCTGGGTGGGCGGCGTGCCCTACTACTATGCCGACGGGGTGTATTACAACTGGCACCCGGCCCAGCGGACCTACGTGGTGGTGGACCCACCCCAGGAGTCCGAGGTGGTGAGCCTGCCGCCCGAGCCCGAGCAGTTGTTCGTCTATCCCAAGCTGGGGCAGGGAGAGCAGCAGATGGCCACGGACCGCTATGAATGCCATCGCTGGGCCGTCGACCAGACCGCTTTCGACCCCTCCCAGCCGGACACCGACCTCGCGGAAACAGAACTCGCGCCCAAGCGCGCCGATTACCAGCGCGCCACCAAGGCCTGCCTGGAAGCGCGCGGATACAGCGTGAAATGAGGCGCGGCAAGGACCATGAAAAAGGCCCGCCGAAGCGGGCCTTTTCGTTGCGGCCTGGGCCTTCGCGCGGAATCAGCCGGCGAAGTTGGCTTCCGCGAAGGACCAGTTCACCAGGTTGTTGAGGAAGGTCTCGACGAACTTGGGACGCAGGTTGCGGTAGTCGATGTAGTAGGCGTGTTCCCACACGTCCACGCACAGCAGGGGCTTGTCGGCGGTGGTCAGGGGGGTGCCGGCGGCGCCCATGTTGACGATGTCGACGGAACCGTCGGCCTTCTTCACCAGCCAGGTCCACCCGGAACCGAAGTTGCCCACGGCGCTGGTCTGGAAGGCCTTCTTGAACTCGTCCAGGGAACCCCACTTGGCGTTGATGGCATCGGCCAGGGCGCCGGCGGGGGCGCCGCCGCCGTTGGGCTTCATGCAGCTCCAGAAGAAGGTGTGGTTGGAGACCTGGGCGGCGTTGTTGTAGATGCCGCCGGCGGGGGCGGACTTGACGATCTCTTCCAGGGTCTTGCTCTCGAACTCGGTGCCCTTGATCAGGTTGTTCAGGTTGGTGACATAGGCCTGGTGGTGCTTGGCGTAGTGGTAATCGAAGGTCTCGGCGCTCATGTGGGGCGCGAGGGCATCCTTGGCGTAGGGCAGGGCGGGCAGCTGGTGTTCCATGTTGATCTCTCCGTTGGTTGGAATGTCTGAGACTAAGACCCGGCGATTTTACGGGGCCGGGCAGGGTCGGGCAATGGTTGACTGTTTCTGTAGGCTATTTACGACCTGGGTGTCAGCTTAGATTCGGGGCGGGGATGGGTGCGGCAAGTGTGGGATTTCCCCCCTTTGCAAAGGGGGGCAGGGGGCCATGGCACTAAGTTAAGGCTCGTTGGCGAGCACAGTCGCCGTATTGCTCCCTCTCCCGCAGGCGGGATAACCAGCGACTTGGGGGCTTTGCCCCCTAGTCGAATGGTTAGTAGTTCCATCAGAGGGTTGGGGTCAACGTC
>JBGSHR010000201.1:0-4928 GCA_041752155.1 Thiobacillaceae bacterium
GGGCGGCGGCGGCGGCCTGGCGGGTATGATCGTCGGGGGTGGCGCCGATGCCGCCGCAACAAAAGACGATGTCGTCATCAGCGAAGCTCTGGGCCAGCAGCCGGGTCAGGCGTGGCCGGTCATCTGCCAAATACTGCACCCGGGCCAATGCCAAGCCTCGGGCGGCCAGCAACTCGCGCAGCTTGGGAAAGTGCTGGTCCGGGCGTTTGCCGGAGAGGATTTCATCGCCGATGACGATCAGGCTGAAGGCCATGTCGATCTCCCTGGAAAAAGCGCCGGCTAGTGGGCGGGCCGGCACGGGTGCTTATCATGGACGTTATTTTCCCTCTCGGAGTGCGAGATGAGCGAGGAACTGGTGTGCTGGAAGTGCGGCGCGGGGCTGCGGGATGAGCCCCTGCCCCTGGGGCGCAGATCGGAATGCCTGGCCTGCCGGGCGGAATTGCATGTCTGCCGCCTGTGCCGCCATTTCGCCCCCGGCAAGGCCAAGCAATGCCGGGAGCCCATGGCGGAAGAGGTGAAGGACAAGGTGCGGGCGAATTTCTGCGAGTGGTTCCAGCCGCGCCTGGATGCCTACCAGCCCGTGGCCGCCGCAAAGCCACAGGGGCGGTCAGCCCTGGAGGGCCTGTTTGGCGATGCGCTCGAAGAAAGCCCTGATACCGGGCCAGGCACGGAACTGGACAAATTGTTCGGCAAATAACGGCTCTGCCGACACCCTCAATCGCTACTGGGGCGGGATCCGGATCTCCCGCTCGGCATAGCGTCCCTCGCTGGCGCGGGGATGGCAGGCGCCGCAGTTGGCGGGAGAGCCAATCGACTTGCGCCGCCAGAAGTGGGCCGGCACTTCATCGTGCAGGTACTTGAAAAAACCGGTCTCGGTGATGCGTGGTGGCGTACTGCCGGGCGGGATAAGGCCGTTGATGCGGCGCATGCGCATGGTGACGTAGGTGCCATCGGCGGCCAGGGTCTCCAGTTCCTTCAGGATGGCGAAATGGTCAGGCTCGTCCAGCTCGGCATCCTCGCCGAAATGATTGGCCAGGCCGTTCATCATCTGGTGCCAGGAGCGGGCCGGCAGCATGCCCGGCGCATAGGCGGTGTGGCAGCTGCCGCATTCGTTCACATAGGTCTTGGCCGAGGGCATGGCGAAAGCCGTCTCGTCATTGGCCGGCGCCTGGGCGATCCACATGGCCGCGCCGGTTACCCCCAGCGCCAGAGTGAGCAGGCTCTTCCAGTTGATGCCCATGGTTTCCCTCATTTAACCGGCTTCCATTTCATTGGGTTTCATTTGATCGAAACCATGTAGGCGGTGAAGTCGGCCATTTCCTGGGGAGTGCAGGCCCGCCCCAACACCTCGGGACAATTGCGCCGGAACCACTTTTGCACCTTGGCCGGATCGGTAAACCGTTCCCGGTTGACCACCGGCGCCATGGGTTCGATCCGCTTGTGGGTCTTGATGTGCTGACCCGCCGTTCTGGCATCGCCGCCATGGCATTCGGTACAGGACGCGGCCGACTTGCCGCCGCTGAATTTGCCCCGGAACAGGTGCTCGCCGCGCATGGTGGATGCCGACCCCGCCTGGGCGACCAGGCCTTCCAGAACCTGTTGCGGCGTGTCCGCCTGGGCGGTGGAAACCAGCAAACTCGCCGTCAGGAATAAGGGGGTCTTCACTCTTCTTTCTCCTCTCGATACTGATAACCGCTCACCATGGCCTGGGCCACGGGCACGCCGTGATGGGACTCGTGCAGGATAAGGGCGGCGATATGCAACACCACGAATCCCAGCACGAAGTCCTCCAGCAGTTCATGGGGCGCCAAAAACCAGGCCTTGAGGGCCACGTCGTGCCCCAGCCAGGGATACAGCGGCCCCTGGCCCAGTTTGATGGCGGCCAGAGCAAGACCACTCACGGCCATGACCAGCAAGATCAGGTACAGGGCGATATAGACGGCGGATGCCAGGGGGTGATGGCCCGGCGCCGCCGCTTTGCTGAAGATGTGGCGGGTGCGGATGGCCGTCAGCCAGGCGCGCGGCTGCCAGAACTCGGACAGGCGGGCGTGGCGGGGACCGTTCAGGCCCCACACCAGGCGCGCCACCAAGCCCAGTATCAAGGCATAGCCGGCCCACAGATGAAAATGCCGGAAGGCGACGCTGTCCGGCGCGTACGCCAGCCACTCGGTCACCTGACTGCTGAGGATCAACAACAGGATCACCAGGCCGTTCCAGGCATGGATGATTCTGAGGACCGGGTCGTAGACCTTGGCCCGGCTCAGTTTCATCCCGGCCATGGCCGGCCTTACTTGTAGGCAGCCATGTTTGCGGGGGACGCGTCGGCCTGGACGTCGTCATCCCCCTTGATCTGGAACAAGGGAGAAACCACGGCGGGCTTGCCCAGAGACTGGTAGTAGGCCGAGATGTCCTCGATATCCTGTTCGCTCAACCAGGCGGTGGCGAAGTTCATGATCGGATGCAGGATTTTGCCGCTCTTGTACTTGTTGGTCTTGACGGTCAGCTTGTCAGCGTTGCGGCCACCCAACTGCAAGGTATAGAACATGCCGCCGAAGGTCTCGTTGCCGTGGCAAACCATGCAAGCGGCGGCTTTCTGTTTGCCAAGGGCGGCATCACCGGAAAAGGCTGGGGTGGCAAGCACTAGCGCGGCAATGGACAAGACTATGTATAAGGCCTTCATGAAGAGCTCCTGATTGCTTATTGGAAACATGGATTCTTGGGCAAAAAATAATCTGCCGATTTTCTAATATTGTCAAATAGCACTTTCTAATCATATAGATAGATAACTTTGTACAGGCCACGACCGGCCCTGGGGTCAGCTCAGATGGATAGCCGCCGCTGACCTATGCGCCCTTCCTCAATGCTTACGGCGCCACCCGCGCGGCATTATGTTCCCAGGCTCTCCAGACCCTCGGCGGCAATCTCCCGGACCTCCGCCTCCGGATCATCCAGGCAGGCCACCAGACCGCCCCGGGCCGATGGATGCCGGGCCAGTCCCAGGTAGTAACAGGCATCGGCACGTATGCGCGCATCGGCATGCCGGGCCAGTCCGCACAAGGCGGGAATCAGGGCAATGAGGGCATCGCTACCGGCAAGCGTCTCAAATACGACGCCTGCACCCAGGCGCACATTCAGACTCGCCTCCGGGTTGGCGACGATGGGCAGCAAGGCGGATAAGCGCTCGGGCCGGTCCCCCAGGATGGCCAGCACCTGAGCCAGATCGCCTTGCTTGATCAGATCATGGAAGGCGTCCGCCATCGCCTCCGGCTGTGTTGCACGCTCTGCCCACAGCTCCAGCTCGGCCGGGGAACGTGCTCCGGTCAAGGTAAAGGGGCCCAGACGCAACCAAGGCACGGAACGCACACCCAGCTCCCGCGCGACATCCGGGCGCACCTCCACATTCACCACCTCCAGGCGCCCGATCACGCCGCGCTTCACCAGTTCGGACAGGCCGGCCAGGAGCGCGGAGCAATGGGGACAGTGGCTGGAGACGGCCAGGAAGGCGTCGGGCGAGGGGGATTCGGGCATGGGAAGCGGGCGATGTCGGGGGTGGATGGGAGCCTAGCGCACGCCCCAGCGGCGCGAAAGCCCGGCGTGGTCCGAGGGGATGGGCTCGCCCCCGTGGCTCGCTATACTCGCGCCATGCAATTCTCCATACACCCCGTCACCCCCTACCAGCAGAACTGCTCCCTGATCTGGTGCGAAACCACCCGACGCGCCGCCCTGATCGACCCGGGCGGCGACGTGGACGAGCTGCTCGCCGCGGTGGAAAAAACCGGCGTCACGCTGGAAAAACTGCTGCTCACCCACGCCCATCTCGACCACGTGGGCGGCGCCCTGGAGCTCGCCCGACGCCTCGATCTGCCCATCTACGGCCCCCAGGAGGAGGATGCCTTCTGGCTCGACCTGCTGCCCTCCCAAGCCCAGATGTTCGGCTTCCCGCCCGCCGAGGCCTTCCGCCCCGACCACTGGCTGCATGACGGCGATACCGTCCAGGTAGGCGAGATCGAGCTGGAGGTCATCCATTGCCCCGGCCACACCCCCGGCCATGTGGTGTTCTTCCATCGCGCCAGCCGCCATGCCTTCGTCGGCGACGTACTGTTCCAGGGCAGCATCGGCCGCAGCGATTTCCCGCGCGGCGATCACCAGGCCCTGGTGCGCGCAATCCGGGAAAAGCTGTTCCCCCTGGGGGACGATGTCGCCTTCATCCCCGGCCACGGCCCCATGGGTACCTTCGGCCAGGAGCGGCGCGGCAATCCCTTCGTCGGGGATGGTTCATAAAACTCAATCCGGACAGTTGCCACCCCGTTCATGCCCTTCGACGGAGCTCAGGACAGGCCCTTCGACGGAGCTCAGGACAGGCTTCGATACGCCTTGCGTGGCAAGGCTACTCAGCCCGAACGGCGTCTAAGCGTCTGGGTGGATTCCCGTTCGTTCCGAGTAGGCGGTCCGTTCGTCCTGAGTAGGAGATCCGTTCGTCCTGAGTAGGCGATCCGTTCGTCCTGAGTAGGCGATCCGTTCGTCCTGAGTAGGCGCGTAGCGCCGTATCGAAGGAAGCGGGCGTATCGAAGGTAGCGCCCATGGCACTACCTGATTGGGGATAAAAACCGGCGCATAAAAAAAGCCGGGCCAAGGCCCGGCTTTTTCATGACACGGGTGACGCTCAGCCGATAGTCGCTTCGGCGGAGTTCTTGTCGCCCTTGTTGTCTTCCCAGGACACGGTGACCTTGTCGCCGGACTTGGGACCCTTCACCTTGAATGCCAGGTAGGGGTTCTTGGAGATGCCGCCGCCCCACTGGGCATCCAGCACCGGCTTGCCGTTCACCGCCGCCAGCACGTTGGTGATGTGGTGCGCGGGAATCATCTGACCCGTCTTGGCGTCCTTGCGCAGGCCCGTTTCCATCGGGTGGTTCATCAGGCACTTCACT
>JBGSHR010000202.1:0-2327 GCA_041752155.1 Thiobacillaceae bacterium
CAGACAATTCGCCCCAGGCTTGCAGCAGCACGGGGGCGGCACGGCCATGGGGGTTGGGGTCGCGCGTGCCCCAGCACCAGATGCCGTACCACTCCTCGCCCATGAATTGTTCCAGGGCTTCCAGCTTGCGTGCGTCCCCGACGCAGGTCTTCCTAGTCAACCCCAACGAACCTTCAAATGGCTTCTTCACCATGCCCCATCCCTAATCGTTGTTTGCGCTCTTCGGCGCGGTGCTGGCCTTCAGGCCGCTACTCGTTTCGACCCCACGTTAACGCCAATTTGTGATCTTCGCGTTTCTACTCCACCTTGAAAAAATGAGCCATTCGGCTCATGGCATTCTCAGCGACAACGTGCTCCGGAAAACAAGGAAAACCGGGAGAACTGGCGCTGGGCCTGCTTTGCGGCGAGTTGTGCAAGCGAAGCGCCTGCGCGACTCATGCATCGGGTTACGCTGGCGCGAATCACGATGGCGGACTGGCAACTCCGCCCGGTCACCTTGCTTGACGCTCCAGGCTGTACCTCTCACTATCAAGAAGCACTCGCCAAGCCATTGAATAATTTGGCTATTGCAGAGATGTCCGCCTGGGTAGCGCAGGCACCCTCGCCTGCTAGCGGGCGCCAAGCCTGCCTCGCGGCGGGCCATGCAGGCGAGGGCGCCTGCGCTACCGATACATTGCGTTTCTTCGGCACGAGTTTTGGCACGACTCGCGCTGCAGACCGAATACTTCGCTAACCTTGCCGCTCTCGTTCCGCTTCTAGCAGTGCCTGATAGCCGTCCAACCCGTTCCGTCGATTGAAGCGGCCATGCATGTCCTGCCGGGCGTTGATCCGTAGCGGTTGAAATCCATGGGGTGCATCCAGCGCGTGCAGCACTTGCCGGGTGATCGCTTCCCGGTCAAAGAACTCCACCAGCAGACCATTGTGCCCATGGCTTATCACTTCCCGGACCGGCGCGGTGTTGGAGCCGATGACCAGGCAGCCGCTGGCCATGGCTTCCAACATGGACCAGGAGAGCACGAAGGGATAGGTGAGATAGACGTGGGCTGCGGAGACTTGCAGTACCTGGCGATAGACGTCGTAGGGGACTCGGCCCAGGAAATGGGTGCGGGTGGGGTCAAGCCGGACTTCCTTGAGCATTTTTTCCCGCCAGTTCGGCGTGTCGTTCGGGCGTCGGCCGTAGCTCACGTCGTCGCCGCCGACGATGAGAGCGTGGCAGGTCTTGTGCCTTTGCTGGATGCGCTCCAGGGTGCGCATGAAGATGTGGAAACCCCGGTAGGGCTCCAGGTTGCGGGCGACGTAGGTGATGACCGGGTCGCCGGATTTGAGCTGGGTGCCGTTCGGGGTGGTGATGCGCGCACTGGAATCTGGGCCTAGCAGTTGCGTGTCGATGCCTTCGTGGACGACAGTGAGCTTGCTGCCGTAGATCTGGGGGTGGCGGCTGTGTTGCCAGAGTGTGGGGGTGACGCCACTGTGGCAGTTTTCCAAGTTCAGGATGTGCAGGGCGTTCCAGGTGCGTACCCGGGCCTTGTCGTCGAAACTCGCGGGAAATTCGGGATCGAAATCCAGGTCGCTTCCGCTAGCACCGTAATACCACTCGCAGAAGTGGACCAGGCGGGCATCGGGGTAAACGTCCCGGACGTAGAGCGATTCACCCCACCCGGGATGGGCGAGGATCACGTCGGGCGTGAAGCCGCGCTGCTTGAGCGCGAATGCGGCCCGCGCCACGGCTTGGCCATGCAGCACGGCAATTTCCATCTGGCGCAGATAGTGATGGTGTTGGCTACGCTCCGGGGTGCGGTGCAATCGGTATTTGTGCCAAGGGAAGCCCGCCAGGCCTGGCGCGGTGTCGCGTCCCAGGCCGATGACCTCCCAGTCCGGCTGGCGCGCCCACACAGGAAGCATGTGGCGGAACTGGCCGGGGAAATTTTGGTGAATGACAAGTAGGCGCATCGTTTTGGTTGCGGGTTGGCCACCGAACCGGCGATGGCGGGGCTTTCCAAGGAATTGGGCTGTTCAGTCCACTTTTCTGACATGCCTGAATCTGCCATCGCCCCATGACGCTGACGTGTCTGGTCCGATTTACCGCGATGAGTAACTCGACTCACACCGAGGCGTTGTAGCCCCTCTAGACGAGTCTGATCCCCACGTCGGACAGGGTTCAGCACCCGGCCCGACTACCTCACTACCCCAGCAACAGCTTCAAACCGATGGCGATGGTGGCGATCTCGAACGCCCGCTTGATCCACAGGTTGCCTTTGCGGATGGCCAGGTGGCTGCCCAGGTAGCCACCGGCCAGGGCGCCGATCAGCAGGGCGGGCATCCAGTCC
>JBGSHR010000203.1:0-2738 GCA_041752155.1 Thiobacillaceae bacterium
TCGCCGTGGGGGCGGCGGGCTCGGCCACGGTCTGCGGCTCTTCCTTCTTGCTGCAGGCGGTCAGACTGGCGGCCAACAACATGGCTATCAGGAGGGTGTGCTTATTCATCGGGGATTCCTTTCCTTCTTGCGGTTTGAACGAGGGGGAACATTGCGTTCCCGGTGACACCGTGCGCCCGCGGCAATCAGTCTTGGTTTGCTTACAGCGACGGCCTCGGCATGGACCACCATAACACGCATGCCCTACCGGCAAAACCTTGGATGCCCGTCTCTTCCCCTTGGAAAACCAAGCCGGGCGCGCCTCGTTATACTGTCACCCGCCACTCGTAGAATCCGCCTCCCTCCCATATTCCCGATTTTTCTAGCGCGATCCACACCATGCCCGATATCACCCGCACCCCCGCCTGGCTGGCCCTCAAGGAAGAACGCAAGGCCTGGACCCGACTGCATCTGCGCGACCTGTTCGCCAAGGACAAGAAACGCGCCGAGCGTTTCTCGCTGCAACTGGACGACTTGTTGCTGGATTACTCCAAGAACCTGATCCGGCCCCAGACCATGAAGCTGCTGGTGAAACTGGCCCGGGAGGCCGGCGTGGAAACACTGCGCGACGCCATGTTCGCGGGTGAAAAGATCAATCTCACGGAAGGCCGCGCGGTATTGCATACGGCGCTGCGCAACCGCGGCGAACAGCCGGTCATGGTCGATGGCCGCGATGTCATGGCCGAAGTGGGCGCAGTGCTGGCACGCATGCAGGTCTTCGCCGACCAGGTGCGTACCGGCAAATGGAAGGGGCACACCGGCAAGCCCATCACCGATGTGGTCAACATCGGCATCGGCGGCTCCGACCTGGGGCCGGCCATGGCCTGCCTGGCGCTGCGGCCCTACGGCGGCAACATCGCCGCCCACTTCGTCTCCAACGTGGACCCCAGCCACCTGATCGACACCCTGGAAGATCTGGACCCGGCCACCACCCTGTTCATCGTCGCTTCCAAGACCTTCACCACCCAGGAAACCCTGCTCAACGCCCGCGCCGCCCGGACCTGGTTCCTGGACAGCGCCAAGGACCAAAGCAAGATCGCCAAACACTTCGTCGCCGTCTCCACCAACGAGGCGGCCGTGCGCGAATTCGGCATCGATCCGGCCCATATGTTCGGCTTCTGGGACTGGGTGGGCGGACGCTATTCCCTCTGGAGCGCCATCGGCCTGCCCATCGCCCTGTATATCGGCATGGACGAATTCGAGGAATTGCTGGCCGGCGCCCACGACATGGACCAGCATTTCCGCGCCGCGCCGCTGGCGGAAAACATGCCCGTGGTCCTGGCACTGATGGGCCTCTGGTACAACAACTTCTGGGATGCCCAGAGCTACGCGGTGCTGCCCTACGAGCAAAGACTGGCCCGTTTTCCCGCCTACCTGCAGCAACTGGACATGGAATCCAACGGCAAGGGCGTGATGCGCGACGGCAAGCCGGTGAAGGCCTCCACCGGCGCAGTGCTGTTCGGCGAGCCCGGCACCAACGGCCAACACGCCTTCTATCAGCTCATCCACCAGGGCACCAAGCTCATTCCCTGCGACTTCCTGGCGGCGGCCGAATCCCACAACGACATGAACGGCCAGCACGCCGTGCTGTTGTCCAACTACCTGGCCCAGACCGAGGCGCTGATGCGCGGCAAGACCCTGAGCGAGGCGCGCGCCGAACTGGCGGCGGCGGGCCTGAACCGGAGCCAGATCGCCGCCCTGGCGCCCCACAAGGTGTTCCCCGGCAATCGCCCCAGCAACAGCCTGCTCTACCGCAAGCTGACGCCGCGCACCCTGGGCCGATTGATCGCCCTGTACGAGCACAAGGTGTTCGTGCAAGGGGCGATCTGGGGCATAAATTCCTACGACCAGTGGGGTGTGGAACTGGGTAAACAACTGGCCCAGGCCATCCAGCCGGAGTTGACCGGCAAGAAAGCCGTGGGCGGCCACGACGCCTCCACGGCGGGCTTGATCAATCGCCTGCGGAATTCCTGAGGTAGGCCCGGGTCTTGGAACTCCACAGCCACACGTAGCGCAATCCGGACACGGCCACCGCCACGGCGGTGACGATCGTGAAGCCCGGGATATAGGCATCCAGCCCCAGCTCCAAGGCCAGTTCCGCCAGAGTGAAGGACACCAGGGTGAACTCCAGGGCGGTGGCGGCCTTGCCCGAGAGGGTGGGACGCACATCCAGGGCGCCGGTGAGGCGGCGATAGGCCTCGGCCCCGGCCAGGATCACGCCGTCCCGGATCAGCACCAACCACAACAACCAAAGCGGCAGAAGCTCGGTGAGGCAAAGCATGGTCAAGGTCGTCAGCAGGAGGACCTTGTCGGCGATGGGGTCCAGCCAGGCCCCCAGCACGCTCCTCTGGTTGAGCCAGCGGGCCAGGTTGCCATCCAGCAGATCGGTCACCGCCGCCGCCACGAACAGCCAGAACGCCCCCTCCACGTCATAGACGGACAGGCGCCAGGCGACGAAGGGCGCCAGGACCAGGCGGGAGGCGGTGAGGAGGTTGGGCAGGGTCAGCACGGAAGGCAAGGCTCCGGGATATCTGGCATTACGATAAAGCACTCGCTCCCCGCAGGGAACCAGCCATTACGCCGTACCACGGCCCCGGCGACGCACACCGGTCACGCCAAGCCCAGCACGCCCTTGGCGTTGTGGCTGGTCCGGGCGGCCACCTCCGCCACGTCTATGCCCCGGATCTCGGCCAGCAGCC
>JBGSHR010000204.1:0-3891 GCA_041752155.1 Thiobacillaceae bacterium
GGCGCGGCCCTGGGCGTGGTGGGCGCGGCGGTGGCGGCCCACGCGGCGGTGTCCGCCATCAAGCAGTCCCAGAACAAATCCGGCAACGACAAGTAAGGAACAGCCATGAGCGCTTATGAAACTCAAGGATTCAAGCTCGACAACGCCGGCAAGCGCGTGGTGGTGGACCCGGTGACCCGCATCGAGGGCCACATGCGCGTGGAAGTGAACCTGGACAACAACAACGTGATTCGCAACGCGGTCTCCACCGGCACCATGTGGCGCGGCCTGGAGGTCATCCTCAAGGGCCGCGACCCGCGCGACGCCTGGGCCTTCACCGAACGCATCTGCGGCGTCTGCACCGGCACCCACGCCCTGACCAGCGTGCGGGCGGTGGAGGATGCCCTGGCCATCAAGATCCCGGAGAACGCCAACTCCATACGCAACATCATGCAGTTGACCCTGCAGGCCCACGATCACCTGGTGCACTTCTATCACCTGCATGCCCTGGACTGGGTGGACGTGGTCTCGGCCCTGAAGGCCGACCCCAAGAAGACCTCGGAACTGGCCCAGAGCATCTCCTCCTGGCCCTTGTCCTCGCCTGGTTATTTTCGCGACATCCAGAACCGCCTGAAGAAGTTCGTCGAGTCCGGCCAACTGGGCCCGTTTATGAACGGCTACTGGGGCAACCCGGCCTACAAGCTGCCGCCGGAAGCAAATCTGATGGCGGTGACCCACTACCTGGAAGCCCTGGATTTCCAGAAGGAGATCGTCAAGATCCACACCATCTACGGCGGCAAGAACCCGCACCCGAACTGGCTGGTGGGCGGCGTGCCCTGCGCCATCAACGTCCACGATGTGGGGGCCGGCGGCGCCATCAACATGGAGCGCCTGAACCTGGTGTCGTCCATCATCGACCGCACCATCGAGTTCATCGACCAGGTCTACATCCCCGACCTGCTGGCCATCGCCAGCTTCTACAAGGACTGGACCTACGGCGGCGGCCTGTCGTCCAAGAGCGTCATGTCCTACGGCGACATCCCGGACCATGCCAACGACTACTCCGCCGCCAACCTCATGCTGCCCCGGGGCGCCATCATCAACGGCGACCTGTCCAAGGTGCACGAGGTGGACCTGCGCGATCCGGAGCAGATCCAGGAATTCGTCGACCACTCCTGGTTCAAGTACGCCGAGCCGGGCAAGGGCCTGCACCCCTGGGACGGCGTCACCGAACCCCACTACGAGCTGGGCAAGAACGCCAAGGGCAGCTCCACCAACATCGAGCAGATCGACGAAGCCGGCAAGTACTCCTGGATCAAGGCGCCGCGCTGGCGCGGCCATGCCATGGAAGTGGGCCCCCTGGCGCGCTACATCATCGGCTACGTGCAGAACAACCCGGAGTTCAAGGAACCGGTGGACATGGTGCTGAAGAAGCTGGACCTGCCCCTGCCGGCCCTGTTCTCCACCCTGGGCCGCACCGCCGCCCGGGGCCTGGAGGCCTCCTGGGCGGCTCAGAAGATGCGCTACTTCCAGGACAAGCTCATGGCCAACCTCAAGGCCGGCGATTTGAGCACCGCCAACGTGGAAAAGTGGGACCCCGCCACCTGGCCCAAAGAGACCAAGGGCGTGGGCTTCACCGAGGCCCCACGCGGCGCCCTGGCTCACTGGGTGCGCATCAAGGACACCCGCATCGACAACTACCAGTGCGTGGTGCCCACCACCTGGAACGGCAGCCCCCGGGATACCAAGGGCCAGATCGGCGCCTTCGAGGCCAGCCTGATGAACACCCCCCTGGCCGTGGCCGACCAGCCCCTGGAGATCCTGCGCACCCTGCACAGCTTCGACCCTTGCCTGGCCTGCTCCACCCACGTCATGAGCGAGGACGGGGCGGAGATGACCCGGGTGCGGGTGCGATAAGCAGGCAGCTCATGTAGCCCGGAGGAGGCCCTGGGCCGAGCCCGGGGCAACGGCGGTTCCCGGACTCGCTGCACTCCTCCGGGCTACGGGTCGGCAATTGATTAGGAGAAACAAATGCTCTCAGCCCAAGACATGCAGGAAGCCGCGGCCCACGGGCGGGCGGTCAAGGCGGTCTACGTCTACGAAGCCCCGGTGCGGCTGTGGCACTGGGTCAATGCCCTGGCCATCACCGTATTGGCCATTTCCGGCTGGTTCATCGCCAGCCCGCTGCCGAGCCAGCCCGGCGAGGCGAGCGAAAACTTCCTCATGGGCTACATCCGCTTCGCCCATTTCGCCGCCGGCTATGTCCTGTTGATTGGCTTCCTCGGCCGGCTGTACTGGGCCTTCGTCGGCAACCACCATGCGCGCCAGTTGTTCGTGCTGCCCATCTTCAACGGCAGCTGGTGGCGGGAGGTGCTGTTCGAGCTGCGCTGGTACCTGTTCCTGGAGCGGGACCCGAAGAAATATGTGGGCCACAACCCCCTGGCCCAGCTTTCCATGTTCGCCCTGTTCCTCACCACCACGGTGTTCATGATCATCACCGGCTTCGCTTTGTACGGCGAGGGCGCTCAGGCGGGGAGTTGGGCCCATACCCTGTTCACCTCCTGGGTCATTCCGCTGTTCGGCCAGAGCCAGGACGTGCACACCTGGCACCACGCGGGGCTGTGGGTGATCGTCCTGTTCGTGCTGCTGCACGTCTATGCCGCCATCCGCGAGGACATCATGTCGCGCCAGAGCCTGGTGTCCACCATGTTGTCGGGATGGCGCATGTTCAAGGACGACAAGCCGTGAACGCCCCTGGCGACAGCATCGACTACTCCTGCGACACCCTGGTCCTGGGCATAGGCAACCTGCTCTGGGCCGATGAGGGCTTCGGCATACGCGCCCTGGAGGGGTTGCACCAGGGCTGGCGTTTCGGCGCCGACACCCGGCTGCTGGACGGCGGCACCCAGGGCCTGTACCTGCTGCCCTACGTGGAAGGCTGCCGCAAGCTGCTGATCTTCGACGCGGTGGATTACGGCCTGGGGCCCGGTGCCGTGAAGATCGTCCAGGACGAGGAGGTGCCCAGCTTCATGGGCGCCAAGAAGATGAGCCTGCACCAGACCGGCTTCCAGGAAGTGCTGGCCGTCGCCCGTCTGCGCGGCTGGCAGCCGGAGCGGCTGGCGCTCATCGGCGTGCAGCCGGAGTGGCTGGAAGACTACGGCGGCAGTCTCACCGACACGGTGAAGGCCAAGCTGCCGGTGGCGGTGGAGCTGGCGGTGAATTTCCTGCGCACCTGGGGCGCTCGCCCCGAGCCACGCCTGACACCACCCGGTGGGACGGAACGCATCACCCTGGATAGCCTGGAGATCGGCGCTTACGAAAGCGAGCGCCCCAGCGCGGACCGGGCTTATCGCTTGGGTGATGAGCGCTTTCTCGATGCCGTCGTCCCACGGAGCGCCGCCTGATGTGCCTGGGCATCCCCATGCAGGTCGTCGAATGCCACGGCTACACCGCCTTGTGCCAGGGACGCTTCGGCCTACGCCGTCTGGACCTGGCCCTGGTGGGCGAGCAGCCGGCGGGCACCTGGCTGCTGAGCTTCATCGATGCCGCCCGTGAGGTCATCGACGCGGCGACCGCCGCCCGCATCGACGCCGCCCTGGACGGGCTGGAAGCCGCCATGGCCGGCGAGCAGGACATCTCCCGCCACTTCGCCGATCTGGTGGACCGGGAACCGGAACTCCCCCCGCATTTGAGAGGACTGCCAACATGAGCCCGCTACATCCCCTGATCAACCGCCTGGTGAACGAGCTTGGCTACCCGCTGCTGGATTCCGAGATCTTGCTGGAAGCCTTCGGCGACCTTCCCGGCGACGCCGTGATCTTCTGCGTCGGCGATCCGGTGCAGTACCCCGAGTGCCTGGACGTGGCCGTGGTGCTGCCGGAACTGCTGCACGCCTTCCCCGGCCGCCTCCGC
>JBGSHR010000205.1:0-1861 GCA_041752155.1 Thiobacillaceae bacterium
ATAGGGGTCATACTGCTCGTTGAAGCGCCAGGGGACTTCCTTGCCGTTGACCACCGGCCATTTGAGGCCGCGCACCTTGTCCCCGTGATAGACATCGAAGTCGGCCATATCCTTGCCGTTGCCCCTGCCGAAGACCAGGTATTCCTGCCATAAGGCCTTTTCGGGAAACCAGCCGTCGCCCAGCAGCTTGGCCACGTGATTGTCGTGCCCCTTGGCCACCGCATCCGGCCACTTCACCTTCAGATTCGCCGGAGTGGCGAACAGCACCTTGTACAAGCTGTCCTCCGGCGTGTAGCCCATCTTCTGCGCATCGGCCAGCACATCCGGCAGGGTGTTGTCCTGAAACCCCTCCGCCTTGACGCCGGGCACCTTCTGCTCGCCCCAGACATCCTTCAGTTTGAAGCGCTTGGAGAATTCCATCGTCTGCCAGAT
This sequence comes from Thiobacillaceae bacterium, assembly GCA_041752155.1. Taxonomy (GTDB): domain Bacteria; phylum Pseudomonadota; class Gammaproteobacteria; order Burkholderiales; family Thiobacillaceae; genus PFJX01. The sequence goes on from JBGSHR010000205.1 coordinate 433, forward strand.
GTCGGCACGCGCCTGGCCAGGGGGCGGCACCTGCTGCCGCCAATGCTGGGTGCGGCGTTCGGCATTGCCGAAGGCGCCCCATTTTTCGAAGATCATGGCCGTGGGCAGGATCAGGTCGCCGACCTTGGCGGTGATGCTGGGATAGGCTTCGGACACCACGATGAAATTGTCCATTTCACGCGCCGCCTTGATCCAGTGATTGGCATTGGGATGCGTCTGCCATGGATTATTCACCTGCACCCAGGCCCACTTCACCGAGCCGTCTTCCAGGTCGCGCAGGATCTTGGCGTAGAACGAACCGATCTTGGGATTGATGGTCTTGGCCGGAATGTTCCAGAATTTCTCGGTTTCCGCGCGATGCGCCGGATTCGGGATCAGGCGGTCGGCCGGCAGACGATGCGAGAATGTCCCCACCTCGCGCGCGGTGCCGCAGGCGGAAGGCTGGCCGGTGAGCGAGAATGCGCCGTTGCCGGGCATCGACTGCTTGCCCAGCAGCAAATGGTTCATGTAGCACTGCTCGTTGACCCAGGTGCCGCGCTGGTGCTGGTTGAAACCCATGGTCCAGAACGACACCACCTTGCGGCTCGGCTCGATGTAGAGATCCGCCAGGTGCTTCAGCTTGGCCTTGTAGCTCTCGAGTGATTCGTCCGGATCGCCTTTGGACAGTTCCGCGACAAAATCCAGGGTGTAGGGCTCGATTCCTTTCTTGAAGTCGTCGAAGCTGATCATCCAGTGCTTGGCCGGGTCAGCGGTGTTTTTCTGCTCGACCACCTCGCCCGCCTGCCGGCGCTGACCGATGGCTTCGTACTTGTCGAGGGTGACCTTGAGTTCCTTGGCCTGGGTGTCCTTCTCCGCCTCATAGGCAAACTTGTCGGTGGCGCGCATGCCGTAGCCGATGTCGTAGGGGCCGGTGGCAAACACGCAGTGCTTGTTTACGAAATCCTGATTGACCGCATTGCGCGCGACGATCTCACGGGCAATGTAATTCTGGATCGCCAGATCGGTGTTGGGCTTGAAAATGATTTCAAGATCCGCGAGATCGGACGACATGTTGCGGAAGGTGGTGAGATTGACGATGCGGCAGTTCTTGTGGGTCAGGCGCCGGTCGGCGATGCGCGACCACAGGATGGGGTGCATCTCGGCCATGTTGGCGCCCCACAGCACCATGGTATCGGTCAGTTCGATGTCGTCGTAGTTGCCTGCCGGTTCGTCGGCGCCGAACACGCTATAAAACGCCGTCACCGCCGAAGCCATGCAGTTACGGGCGTTGGGGTCGAGGTTGTTGGAACGGAAGCCGGCCTTGAACAGCTTGTTCATGGCGTAGCCTTCGTGGATGGTCCATTGGCCGGAACCGAACATCGCCACCCCGCTCGGCCCCTTCTCGGCATAGACCTTGCGGAACTGGCGCTCCATCTCGTCGAAGGCCTGC
>JBGSHR010000206.1:0-1861 GCA_041752155.1 Thiobacillaceae bacterium
ATAGGGGTCATACTGCTCGTTGAAGCGCCAGGGGACTTCCTTGCCGTTGACCACCGGCCATTTGAGGCCGCGCACCTTGTCCCCGTGATAGACATCGAAGTCGGCCATATCCTTGCCGTTGCCCCTGCCGAAGACCAGGTACTCCTGCCACAGGGCCTTCTCGGGGAACCAGCCGTCACCCAGCAGCTTGGCAACGTGGTTGTCATGCCCCTTGGCCACCGCGTCCGGCCATTTCACCTTGAGGTTGGTGGGCGTTGCGAATAACGCCTTGTAGAGGCTGTCCTCCGGCGAAAACCCCATCGCCTGCGCCTCGGCCAGCACGCTCGGCAGGGTATTGTCCTGATAGCCTTCCGCCTTCAGGCCGGGGACTTTCTGCTCGCCCCAGAAATCCTTGACCTTGAAGCGCTTGGCAAATTCCATGGTCTGCCAGATGTCGGCGCGCGCCTGTCCCGGCGGCGGCACCTGCTGACGCCATTGCTGGGTGCGGCGTTCGGCGTTGCCGTAGCCGCCCCACTTCTCGAAAATCATCGCGCTCGGCAGGATGAGGTCGGCGACCTTGGCGGAAATGCCCGGATAGGCCTCCGACACCACGATGAAGTTGTCCAGCTCGCGCGCCGCCTTGATCCAGTGATTGGCGTTGGGGTGGGTGTGCCAGGGATTGTTCACCTGCACCCAGGCCCACTTCACCGAACCGTCCTCGAGGTCGCGCAGGATCTTGGCGTAGAACGACCCGATCTTAGGGTTGATGGTCTTCGCCGGAATGTTCCAGTACTTCTCCGTTTCCGCGCGGTGCGCAGGATTCGGGATGAGGCGATCGGCCGGAAGCCGGTGCGAGAAGGTGCCCACCTCGCGCGCGGTGCCGCACGCGGAGGGCTGGCCGGTGAGCGAGAACGCGCCGTTGCCGGGCATCGACTGCTTGCCCAGCAGCAAATGGTTCATGTAGCACTGCTCGTTGACCCAGGTGCCGCGCTGGTGCTGGTTGAAACCCATGGTCCAGAACGACACCACCTTGCGCTTGGGCTCGATGTACAGATCGGCCAGATGTTTCAGCTTGGCCTTGAACTTGTCGAGCGGCTCGTCGGGGTCGCCCTTGGCGAGCTCGGCGACGAAGTCCAGGGTATAGGGCTCGACGCCCTTCTTGAAGTCGTCGAAGCTGATCATCCAGTGCTTGGCCGGGTCGGCGGTGTTCTTCTGCTCGACCACCTCACCCTCGGTCTTGCGCTGGCCGATGGCTTCGTTCTTGTCGAGCTTGACCTTGAGTTCCTTGGCCTGGGTGTCCTTCTCCGCCGCGTAGGCATACTTGTCGGTCGGGCGCATGCCGTAGCCGATGTCGTAGGGGCCGGTGGCGAACACGCAGTGCTTGTCGACGAATTCCTTGTTCACCGCGTCGCGGGCGATGATCTCGCGCGCGATATAGTTCTGGATCGCCAGATCGGTGTTCGGCTTGAAGATGATTTCCAGGTCGGCGATGTCGGACGACATGTTGCGGAAGGTCGTCAGGTTGACGATGCGGCAATCCTTGTGGGAAAGCTTGCGATCGGTGATGCGCGACCACAGGATGGGGTGCATCTCCGCCATGTTGGCGCCCCACAGCACCATGGTGTCGGTGTATTCGATGTCGTCGTAGTTTCCGGCCGGCTCGTCGGTGCCGAACACGCTGTAGAAAGCCGCCACCGCGCTGGCCATGCAGTTGCGCGCGTTGGGGTCGAGGTTGTTGGAGCGGAAGCCGGCCTTGAACAGCTTGTTCATGGCGTAGCCTTCGTGGATGGTCCATTGGCCGGAACCGAACATCGCCACCCCGCTCGGCCCCTTCTCGGCATAGACCTTGCGGAACTGGCGCTCCATCTCGTCGAAGGCCTGC
>JBGSHR010000207.1:0-3486 GCA_041752155.1 Thiobacillaceae bacterium
GCTCAATTCGGCGACAATCGGATCCTGGCTGTACACGAAGGCGAAGGCCATGAACGAGGACAGGATCCCCGCGACCACGGTCATCAGCAGGCCGCTCAAAAAGCTACCGGAAACGCGGTCGAGTTTCTGAAGCTCCCGGTCGCGGCCAAAACCGGCAACCGAGGCAAAGACGACGCCCACGAGCATCAGGCCCACCAGCATGGCGGCCTGGAACAGCCGCCACATGCGCGGCGTCTGGCTGTTGATTTCCAGGAAGCGGACGGCGAACCACAGCCCGGAAAACACCGTCGTACCCACCAGCACCCCATCGGCGCGGGCGGCCCACCAGGGGGATGCCGGCCAGAGATACTGGGCCGCCAGGCCGTGCAAGGAAAACTGCCACAAGGCGAGATTGGCCAGGTAAACCCCGTACCAGGCGTACAGGGCATCGCGCAACCAGACCCAGGCCGCCAGCGCGCCCAGCAGCAGCGCCAGCATGACGCCGAAGTACAATCCCAGCAGCAAGGTTTCCGGCCCCTGCCACTGCGCCATGGCGCCGGCGCTGGCAAGCAGCGATGGCTCGGACTGGGCATGGGCGGGAGAGGCGAGCAGGAGGGGAAGAAGCGCCGTCCAACTGACCATCGCATGCCAGAATCCGTCCGGCACTGCGTTCATGCGTGGCTGGACGGCCATTGGGCTTCCCTTACTCAATTCCATTACTTAAGTTATAGATAGGCAACCAGGAGTTGGTTCAATGGAACGCATCACCATTTCCCTAGAAGAAGAACTGGCACGGGAATTCGACGCCCTGATCCGCACCCGGGGCTATGCCAACCGCTCCGAGGCGGTGCGCGATCTGCTCCGGCGCGAATTGGAAAGCCAGCGTCTGGCCCGGGAGGAAGCGCCCCACTGCGTGGCCAGCCTGTCCTATGTCTACAACCACCACGAACGGCGCCTGGCGGAGCGCCTCACCAACCTGCAGCACCATGCCCACGACCTGGTGGTGTCCACCATGCATGTGCACCTGGATCACGACAATTGCCTGGAAACCCTGTTCCTGCGCGGTGCGACCCAGGAGCTGCGCGCCCTGGCCGAGAAGATCTCCGCCGAGCGCGGCGTGCGCCATGCCGCCTTGAACCTGGTACCGGTGGAAGAGGAAGGACTTCACCACCACGTGCACAGCCGACCGCGTACCTAGCACCCATTTCCCTCGGCATCGCCTCCCGGGATTGAGGCCCCAACCGGTCCCCCGGCAGGATGCCGGCCACAAATAATACGTATTATATTTTTTTCATACTTGCGACTATGATGCGGCAAAGTTCCCAACCACCCTGCCGTCAACGATCAGGACCGGACCATGGAAACCCTGCCCCACGATTTGCTCGCCCTCAGCCTGCTGGTGTTCGTGCTTGGCCTCAAACACGGTTTCGATGCCGACCACTTGGCCACCATTGACGGTCTCACCCGCTTCAATGCCCGCGACAATCCCCGCTTGGCGCGCTACTGCGGCGCGCTGTTCTCCCTCGGCCATGGCGCCGTGGTGGTGAGCATCGCCCTGGTGGTGAGTGCCGTCGCCCAGCACTGGCAAACCCCGGCCTGGCTGAATGCCTTCGGCACCTGGGTGTCCATCGTCTTTCTCGTCGCCCTGGGGCTGCTCAACATCCATGCCGTGGTGCGCACCCACCCCGATGAAATCGTGCGGCCCGTGGGACTCAAGGGACGCTTTCTCGGCAAGCTGGCACGAGCCGCCAGTCCTGGTCTGGTGGCCCTGGTGGGAGCATTGTTCGCCCTCTCCTTCGACACCATCAGCCAGACCGCCTTGTTCGCCCTCACCGCCACCCAGTTCGGCGGCTGGCAGCATGCCATGGTGCTGGGCCTGCTGTTCATGTTGGGCATGCTGGTTACGGACGGGGTCAACGGTTTCTGGATTTCGCGTCTGATCTGCCGCGCCGATCAGATCGCTTTGGTGGCATCCCGGGTGATGAGCCTGGTGGTCGCCGGCGTGAGCCTGCTGGTGGCCAGCTTCGGCATCGCCAAGCAGGCCTGGCCCGCCGTCGACTCGTGGAGCGAAGGGAAGGAACTGCTGTTTGGCAGCGGCGTGGTGTTGGTGATCGCCGGCAGCTTCCTGCTCGCCTTATGGCTGACGCGCGCTTCCGCCGGGGCCAATAACCGCGCGGCACTGTCGGACAACTGAGGACGGCTTAAGGGTCTGTTTGCAGGCTCGATCTAGGCAGCGAAACCGCGCAGGGCGCTGAGGTTCTTCAGCGAGATGCTGCGGCCCTTCATGGCGATCAGGCCTTCCTTGACCAGGCGGCCGAGCACCCGGGAGAAGGTCTCCGGGGCGAGATTGAGATGGGCGGCGATGGTCTGCTTGTTGATGTCCAGTTGCAGCTCGAAGCTTTCCGCTTCATTGGGCGCCAGCTGGGACAGGTAGTGGGCGACCCGCTGGGCGCTGTTGCGCTGCTCGCAGGTCTCCATGTTGTCGATCAGGTCGCACAGCCGGGTGCACATGCGCGCCATGAGGGCGCTGGACAGCATGCAGTTGCCCGTCATGGCGTCCTGGACGGCCTGTTTCTTCATGACCAGGAGGATGCTGTCCCGGGTGGTCTGGGCGGCCACCGGGCAGGGCTTGTTCAGGAACACCCCCTCCTCGCCGAAGGTCTCGCCGGCCCCCGCCATGTGCACGATCTTCTCGCCGCCCGCGGCGGAGGGCAGGAACAGTTTGACCTGCCCCGCCACCACCATATGCACGCCCTGGGGAATGTCGCCTTTCTGGAACAGCATCTCGTTCTTGTCGACGCGGTATTCATAACTGCCCTGGGCCAGCTTGGCCAATTCCGTCCCGTTCAGGAGCCGGAACAGGGGTTGATGCGACAGAATTTCGGCAATCGAATGACGTATTTCCTGGATCATGGTCGCGCTTCTCTTTTCCTTAACGCAGGCTTACGGGGGCTTGACTTAGGTCAAGTCTAGGGAGGCGCCTGGCTCTAGAGAAGACGCCCCATATCCGATAGGGTTAGTCGGAATACCACCAAGGTGGTAGTTCGTTCGTAAGCAACTTGTTGTTTTATATAGACGCATGCCGGGACATCGCCAAGCTGATGGTCAAGCTGGTTCTATGGTGGTATCTCTTAAGAACATCTTTGAGGCACAGCATCCGACGGCCCCCTAAGACCAGGGCGGCAATCACGGCCCAGCGAGAAGAATGAACAAAACCATACCCAAGATCTGGGACGCCCTGTTCGGGCGTTCCATCATGTTGAGCCTGATCTTCGCCATGCTCGCCATCGCCGCCATGGGAATAGGCGGCATTGCCACCTCGGTGATCGTGGCGGAGCAGGTGCAGGGCAGCGGCAGCGCCATCAACGTGGCCGGCAGCCTGCGCAAGCAGAGCCATCGCATGGGCAGCCAGGTTCTGGCCGACGCGGCCAACCGCGCCAGCGACCACGGCGCCTTGCTGGTGGCCATGAACCAGTTCGAGGCCAGCCTGGCGGACGAGGATCTGCG
>JBGSHR010000208.1:0-1682 GCA_041752155.1 Thiobacillaceae bacterium
GCCGGGACGGCCGGGACCGGCCTCGTCGGTTTCCTCTTCCAGCACCAGCTCGTTGATGAAGCGCTGGATACTGGGGTCCCCGCCCGGCGCCCAGGGCCAGCGGGCCGGGGCCACCGCGGCCTGCAGGCTCTTGATGAGGGACATGAAGTCCCACACCGAGTGGACATGGTGGGCCATGAACACGCGCAGGTCGTCCAGGGTGCGCAGGTCAGCGTAGATGGGATGGCTGTCCAGGCGCTCGCGCAGGGAGGCCACGAACTCCGGTTCGAATGCGCTCATTTCACAACTCCAATTCGTCCAGGCGGTGGCCGGTCAGGGCCTTCTTCACGCTCTGGTTCATGCGCCGGCCGGCGAATTCCACCGTGCCCTGGTTGAGGCGCTCGCTGGCGCGCTTGACGGCGGCCAGATCGTCGCCTTGCAGGGCCAGTTTGAGGTCGCCGAGCTGCTTTTCAACCCCGGCGCGTTCCTCGGCGCTCAGCAGGGTGGCGCCGTCCTCGCTCAGGGCCGTCTCGGTGGCGTCCACCAGGCGGCGCGCATCCACCTTGGCCTCCGCCAGGTTGCGCGCGGTCATGTCGTCCGCGGCATAGGCGTAGGAGTCTTGCAGCATGTGGGCCACTTCGTCGTCGGTGAGGCCGTAGGAGGGTTTCACGGCGATGTGGGACTCCACGCCGGTGCCCAGCTCTCGGGCGGTGACCGAGAGCAGACCGTCGGCATCCACCTGGAAGGTGACGCGGATACGCGCCGCCCCGGCCACCATGGGCGGGATGCCGCGCAGCTCGAAGCGGGCCAGGCTGCGGCAGTCGGCCACCAGTTCCCGCTCGCCCTGCACCACGTGGATGCTCATGGCGGTCTGGCCGTCCTTGTAGGTGGTGAACTCCTGGGCCCGGGCGGTGGGGATGGTGGCATTGCGCGGGATGATCTTCTCGGTAAGGCCGCCCATGGTTTCCAGGCCAAGTGACAGGGGCACCACGTCCAGCAGCAGCCAGTCGTCGTCCGCCTTGTTGCCGGCCAGCACGTTGGCCTGGATGGCGGCGCCCAGGGCCACCACCTTGTCCGGGTCCAGATTGGTCAGCGGCGTCTGGCCGAAGAAATCGCCCACCGCCGCCTGGATGCGCGGGATGCGGGTGGAGCCCCCCACCATCACCACGCCCTTCACGTCGCCGGCTTGCAGGCCGGCATCGCGCAGGGCCTTGCGGGTGGGCAGCAGAGTCTTGTTGACCAGGCTCTCGGTGAGCTCGTTGAACTTGGCTTCCGCCAGGGCCAGGTCCACCACCTCGCCGCTGGACAGCATGGCGGTCAGCTGGGCCTCGCCGTGTTCCGACAGGGCCTCCTTGGCCTCTCGCGCCCGGGCCATGAGCAGGATCTTGTCGTGATCGTCGAGGGTGTGGATGCCGGCCTGCTCCAGCATCCAGCAGTACACCCGGCGGTCGAAGTCGTCGCCGCCCAGGGCGGAATCGCCGTTGGTGGCCAGTACCTCGAACACCCCCTTGGTGAGCTTGAGGATGGAGATGTCGAAGGTGCCGCCGCCCAGGTCGTACACCGCGTAGATGCCCTCGGCGGCGTTGTCCAGGCCATAGGCGATGGCGGCGGCGGTGGGTTCGTTGAGCAGGCGCAGCACGTTCAGCCCGGCGACCCGGGCGGCGTCCTTGGTGGCCTGGCGCTGGCCCTCGTCGAAATAGGCC
>JBGSHR010000209.1:0-6177 GCA_041752155.1 Thiobacillaceae bacterium
CTGGCGCCCCGCACCCTCAAGCTGGAACGCGCCCTCTACGACCACCGCACCTGGTCGATACCCGAACAGGGCCAGCCCGCCGGCGGCGGCGCATGCAGCTTCATCCACGCCAACCGTCCCATCCCGCCCCGTTGGCCCGAATCCATGGCGCAACAGCCCGACTACGCCACCCTGTGCGTGGACGGCGGCGTGATGAACAACGAGCCCTTCGACCTGGCGCGCCGCCTCATGCTCGACGGTGAATGCGCCAACCCGCGCGGGGCCGAGGACGCCACCCGCGCCCTCATCATGGTGGACCCCTTCCCCGGCGCGGACATCGACGTGGGCAAGTTCGAGGTCAAGGACGACGTGATCGCCACCTTCCTGTCCCTGTTCACCGCCATGAAGAACCAGGCCCGCTTCAAGCCCGACGACCTGGCCCTGGCCCAGGAGGCGGACGTGTACAGCCGCTTCCTCATCGCCCCCACCCGGGGCGACGCGCGCCACCCCATCGCCTGCGGCGCCCTGGGCGGCTTCTCCGGTTTCCTCTCGGAAGACTTCCGCCGCCACGACTTCATGCTCGGCCGCCGCAACTGCCAGGCCTTCCTGCGCCAGCACTTCACCCTGTCCGCGAATCACCCCCTGTTCACCGGCTGGACTCAGGAACAGCGCAATCGCTTCGTGACCATCGAAGACGGCAAACCCTACCTGCCCATCATTCCCCTGCTCGACGAGGTGGACGTGGAATGCGCCGTACCCGAATGGCCCCGCTACACCGGCGCCCAACTCGACACCCTCGCGGACCAGATCGGCGACCGCTACGACCAGGTCATGGACCGTCTCGCCCACCAGTTCACCAAGGACAACTGGCTGGCCAGGCAGGCGCTGAAACTGTTCGCGTATCGGAAGAAGAAGGATGCGGTGAAGTGGGTGTGCGGGCGGGTGGAGAAGGAGTTTGGGGTGTTCAAGTTGATGGGGTGAGAGTCGCTTGTTCGGCCATTGCGGCCGGTGGCGTTGCCCCAGCTGAATGACTGGTGTCGCGCAGGTTGCCGACGTTTAGGGAGTACGCCACCGAATGGCTACCGTCAGCAGTGCGGCCCGTTGCAGTTATTGGCTTCGGCAATCTCACAGGCGGCTCGCACCCCAATGCGGGCATCGGAAACCGTGGTCTGTCCCTTATTATTTTCGGTCCCTTATTATTTTCGTATTATTCGAACACCGTTCGCTGCACTGTGCACTGGATGGGACCGGTGCTGCATCATCCCCGGCTGTGGCATGTCAACCGTCGCGGGATCGCACTCGGCCTGTCCATCGGTGTTTTTTTCGGCCTGCTGATCCCGGTGGCGCAGATTTTGTTTGCCGCCACTGCCGCGCTGCTGCTGCGTGCCAACTTTCCGGCCGCGTCGGCAGCACGCTGATCACCAATCCCATTACCTTCGTGCCGGTGTATTACGCGGACTACCATCTGGGTGCCTGGATGCTGGGGCACGCCGATGTGGCAGTGGCCACGGTGAATCTCGACAGGGTCGCGGCAAGGACCGAGACCGGGCTTGCGCTCTGGGTGGACCGCGTGGCCACGGAAGACGCGCCGTTGGCCCTGGGATTGCTGACGCTGGCGGTGTGCCTGTCGGTGCTGATTTATTTTGCCGTGCACTGGACGGTGTCAGGAGTTATGCAGGGGTTTCATTTTTCAAAACAGCACTTCATTCCTTAATCCACCCAGAAACGCATGAAACGTGATTCCGATTTCCCCGACATATCAAGCATCGATGAAGGCGCCAGCGACGAAACCGGCAGACCCTATTACGTTCACCGCCACCAGACGCGGGACGCCGACGAGTTGGCGGACTACGCCAGCCACCTGGACCAAGTCTACGAGCAGCTCACCCCGGGCAGATTCAACGGGTTGTTTTTCGAGGTGGGCTTCCGCAGCATCAACCTCTTCCGCGAGAACACCAACCAGAGCACCTACCAGGCCGGCGTGATGACGCCGGGGGCGCGCATGTTTGCGGTGGCGGTGTCGATGACCGGCCACGGCACCTTCTGCGGCCATCAGACGCACCAAGGCATGTTGGCGTCGATCGAAGGAGGCACTGAGTTCGATCAGCGCACAGCGAAGAACTTCGACGTGCTCTGCCTGGCAGTTCCCGATGAATTGCTGGCAGCCCACACCGTCGAACGGGAGCGCGAGGCAATCATCTCGCCAGCGGCCGGTTATCCATTCGTTCCTGTTTCGAACACGGCGCTGGAGCGCTTTCGCGGCACGCTGATCACGCTCCAGCACGCGATCGCGCTCAATCCTTCGGCGCTGCGCTACAAGGCGATCCAGAAGGGGTTCGAGCACGCCGTGCTGTCGGCCATCGTCGATGTTTATCAGGGCGTCAGCCGGGTGCCGGAGTGTCTGCCTTCTCTTTCGGCCCGTCATTCGATCGCGCTGCGCGCACGGGAATTCATACGCGCCCATGTCGAGGAGCCGATCTCGGTTGAGGATCTGTGCGCTGCGCTTGGCGTCAGCAGGCGGACGCTGCAGTACAGCTTCGAGGAGGTTTTCCAGGTGAACCCTGCCGCCTATCTGCGCGCCTTCCGCCTGAACGGCGTACGGCGGGCGCTGTATCGGGCCGACCCGACCCGGGACAGCGTACATGACATTGCCGCCCGCTGGGGCTTCTGGCATTTCAGCCGCTTTGCGCAGTACTACCGGAAGATGTTTGGCGAATTACCGTCCGACACCCTCCACGGTAAGCGCATCCAGCCGCTACGAGCGTTTCCTGAGAAACCTCAGGCATAACCTGTGGGAGGACGGCGGGGGCGACCCCGCCACTTTCCGCAATGCAGGGCGGCCCCGGTTTCTAAGCGCGGCTACTTGCCGAAAGTGGATAACGGACTGACGGCATTCGTTCCTAGAATCTGTTGGCCGACATTCCTCAGCGACTGCGGCAAAACCGCTACTTATCCAACATTGCACAGGACAGCCCATGGCGCGCAACGACAGGCATAGCTCACGACACAGGCACTGCCTGCTCAGGGATACGCGCAAGGTTCGCAAGAATCGGATTGACGTCCCCTGGAGGTTTTTTCAGCATGTGCTCATCCCTGTCGCGCCTCTCTGGGAGGTTGCTTCGTTCTGGATGAACACGACCCGGGCCCTGTCTAACTTTCTTAAAAGGAGCACACACATGTCTTTTCGACGCTTTGTTTTAACCACCGGCCTGGTGGCCGCCAGCCTGGCTTCTGCTCACTCGTACGCTGCCCTGCAAGGGCGGGACCTGGATGGCAACCAGTCCACCTTCGAGGCCTATTACGACACCGCCCTTGATCTCACCTGGCTGGCCGATGCCAACTATGCCAAGACACAATACATCAACAGTGGGGGCACGCTGGGCGACTCGGACGGCCGGATGTCTTGGGATCGCGCGGTGGCGTGGGCGGACAGCCTCAGCTTCGCCCATCCCCTTACCGGTTCGGCTATCGATGGCTGGCGCTTGCCCACGGCTACTGATACCGGCGCCCCGGGTGAGCAATGCGCATTCGTCGGTACCGACTGCGGATACAACGTTGATGTTGCCAGCAGCGAAATGGCGCATCTGTATTTCGCGACGCTGGGCAACCATAGTTACTACACGAGTACTGGCGCGGGGAGCGGAGCCTTTACCGGAGGTGCCAACCCAAATAGCACTCTGGACAATGTCGGTCCTTTCACCGATTTCGGGATCTTTTCCTATTGGTACGGAACAGCTCTTGCGCGTGACCCAAGCCGGGCGTGGGTACTTGATATCCACTACGGCTACCAGATATACAACGCGAAAACTGCCGAGTTCTATGCCATGGCCGTGCACCCCGGTGATGTAGCGGCCGTGCCCGAGGCCCAGACCTACGCGCTGATGATGGCCGGTCTGGGGCTGATGGCCTGGCGCGTGCGTCGGTCTCGGTGAACCCATGGACAGGACAGGGCGGGCGTTCCACGCTGCCAAGCGGACACACCGCCCGCCAAGTTCGTGATGAACACGGCCACCTGGAACCGCCTCCTGCTCCTGTCCGCCCTGTGGGGCGCGTCGTTTCCGTTCATGCGGGTCGCCGTGCCCGAACTGGGGGCCCCTTTGCTGGTGTTTTGCCGTGTTGGGCTGGCGGCGCTGTTGCTGCTCACCGTCGCTCTCCACCTGAAGCAAACCCCGACCTTTTCTGGCACTGGAAGCATTTCCTGATGCTCGGGCTATTCAATTCGGCGCTGCCCTTTTTTTCGGCGCTGCCCTTTTTTCTGTGGGCCTATGCCGCCCAGACCGTCACTGCGTCTCGGTTGTCAGTCCGCAACGCCACCGCGCCCATGTGGGCGGCGCTGATCGTGGCGATCCACCTAAAGTCGCGGATGGATGCGCCCGCCTAGCCCGAACTTGAAATTCCCGTCGTCGGTTTCGACCTTCAGGCCGCCCTTGGTGCTCACGTTGACATCGGCCTGTGCAGGAATTGCCAAGACGGCTGTCAATGCCGACGACATCGCCATTGCGAAGAGTTTCTTTTGCATGTGATTTCCCATTGAGTTGAGGTTGATGTTGCCGGGCGAGCTTTCGAAGGCCGCCGGAACCGTGCTGCGTGAGGCCGGCGCAACAAATGCTGATGCCTCGACAGCACGAACATTGCGATGGCGAATTTATTCCCGGGGGATGGACAGGTTTGGGTCAACCATGAGCCGTGACGAAAGCCTGGATGAATTCGAGCAAGACGTGTTCGATTGATGGTCGGCAATCCGATGCGCGTCGAGAGCCGCGAAAAATTTCGGCATGTCTTGAGGGATAAACCGATTCGCGCGGGCGTTCATGGAAGTGAGTGGCGCGATACGCGTCATTTGCCGAAACCCGATCCATTCTTTTCAGGAGTCTTCACATGAACACGCGCAATCTGATTGTCGGAATTTTCTCTGTGCTGGCCTGCATGTCTTCGATCCAGTCCCAAGCCGAATCCACATCTTGGTGCAGCCCAGATTCATACGGCCATCCGACCGCTCAGGAGCTGTGAGCAGACACATTGTCCAGGCTTGGCGTGAGGCCGCTTCGGCCGAAACCCGGCCGTTCGCCACATCCTCTATTGCCGCCCCTTCATGGTCGATTGCAGGCAATCACGGCAATCGGATTAGCCCATAAGCGTCGACACTCGCATCCATAAACATCTTCAGCACCAGGCCACAAGGCTCTTGCGTGGCGGCGCATGCCTGGCCTGACAAGTTGATCGGGTCATTCCCGACCCACCGTCCACCTCCAAGCCCCGCCACATGGGTTCTCCACGACCCACCCCGCCATCAGGTCTATATGGCAAGTCCCTGAAAGCACAGCTACCCCACGCACTTCGGCACATGGCACGTTGCTTGCGCTTGTCCTGCAGAACGCCGCGCCGCGGGCCACGGGGATGTCACGGAAGTGCCTGTCGATCCGGCAGTCGAACCCTGTTGGAGGAACTGCCATGATCCGCAAAGCCAGCAAACCCAAACCGGCCCAAGCCGCCAAATCCGTCACCCCGGCCAGGACCTGGTCCAAGCTCAAATCCAGCCTCAACGCCCTGCCAGACAGCATCGACATCCGCGACTGGATCTACCAGCCCAGCCTGTTGCCGGTGCCGCCGGTGCTGGTGAACTGTCATCTGGTGCCGGAGATCCTCGACCAGGGCCAGGCGGACGACGGCCTGCCCCGCCTGATCATCGCCGGCGCCAACAAGGAAGCGGAAGGCAAGGAAACGGCCTCCAGCCAGAGCGCCAGCCATGGCGGCTTCGACAACGACGTGGCCACCATGAATTCGGTGCTGTACCGGATTCTCGGCGCCGCGCCCGCCAGGCCCTTCTCCAAGCACGACCTGAACTACGACTGAACGGCACGCCAGCCGCCCCTTATCCTCACCGGAACCGACCATGAAAATCCTCAAGCATCGCCTCATCGCCGACGACGGCAAGCCTGTGCCCTATGTGGAGACCCGCAACAAGAGCGGCGTCATGGCACCGGAATACCTGGTCGTGCATTACACCGCCGGCAGCAGCGCGGAGAGTTCGGTGAACTGGTTATCCAACCCCGCGGCCCGGGCTTCCGCCCATCTGGTCATCGGCCGGGATGGGCGCATCACGCAACTGGTCCCCTTCAACCGCATCGCCTGGCATGCCGGCCAGTCCCAATGGGCGGGGCGCGGCGGCCTGAACGGCTTTTCCATCGGCATCGAGCT
>JBGSHR010000210.1:0-1836 GCA_041752155.1 Thiobacillaceae bacterium
GCCTGCCGGTGGGCGTGGGCTTCGGCATCCGCGACGCGGAAACCGCCCGCCAGGTGGCCCAGGTGGCGGATGCCGTGGTGATCGGCTCGCGCATCGTGCAGGAGATCGAGCAATCCACCCCCGACACCCTATTGGCTAACGTAACGAACTTCGTGGCCGGCGTGCGCGCCGCCATGGACCGATAAGGACGCGACCATGAGCTGGTTCCAGAAACTCATCCCCCCCAAGATCCAGCGCCGGGAATCCGCGCGCAAGGTGGTGCCGGAAGGCCTGTGGAGCAAGTGCCCGGATTGCGAGGCGGTGCTCTATGCCACCGACCTGGAGAACAATCAGCACGTCTGCCCGCAATGCGGCCATCACCACCGCATCGATGCCCGCAAGCGGCTCGACGTCCTGCTGGACGAGGAGGGTCGCAAGGAAGTCGGCGCCAACATCGTGCCCGTCGATATCCTCAAGTTCAAGGACGGCAAACGCTATGTCGATCGCCTGGCGGATGCCACCAAGGAGACCGAGGAACGCGACGCCCTGGTGGTCATGGAGGGCCGCATGGCGGGTCTGCCGGTGACCGCCGCCGCCTTCGAGTTCCGCTTCATGGGTGGCTCCATGGGTTCGGTGGTGGGCGAACGTTTCGTGCGCGGTGTCGAGGCCAGCATCAAGGGCAAGAAGCCGTTCATCTGCATCTCCGCCAGCGGCGGCGCGCGTATGCAGGAAGGACTCACCTCGTTGATGCAGATGGCCAAGACCAGCGCGGCCCTGACCCAACTCGCCGCCAGCCGGTTGCCCTTCATCTCCATCCTGACCGATCCCACCATGGGCGGGGTGTCCGCCAGCTTCGCCATGCTCGGTGATGTGATCATCGCCGAACCCAAGGCCCTGATCGGTTTCGCCGGCCCGCGCGTGATCGAGCAGACGGTGCGCGAAACCCTGCCGGAAGGCTTCCAGCGCGCCGAATTCCTGCTGGAACACGGCGCCATCGATTTGATCGTCGATCGGCGCGCCATGAAGCAGACCCTGGCGCGCCTGTGCGCCCAGATGATGCGCAAGCCGGCGCCGCAGTAAGTGCGGGTGTCCAGACCGAAAAACCGCACCACAGAGACACAGAGGCACAGAGGAAAACGGGAAACCGATAGGGGGCTCGTTTGGGCGTGCCCTCCATCGGTCGGGGTGTCGAGTTTCGGAAACCCATTGTTATTCTCTGTGTCCCAAGGGATACCGTCCCTGCGGGACATATCTCTGTGTCTCTGTGGTTCCGTCTGATGTCCACAACTTGAATCCACCCACTGACCTTGCCGGCTGGCTGGCCTACCTTGAGGCGCGCAACCCGAACGCCATCGAATTAGGCCTGGAGCGGGTTCAGGCCGTGCGGCAACGCCTGGCCCTGAACCCCGCTTTTCCCCTCATCACGGTGGGGGGCACCAACGGCAAAGGCTCGATCTGCGCCTATCTGGAGAGCATTCTGGTGGCGGCGGGCTATCTGGTCGGCTGCTACACCTCGCCCCATCTCCTGCGCTACAACGAGCGCCTGCACATCGACGGCCACGAGGTCGCCGATGCCGACCTGTGCCTTGCCTTCGCCGCCGTGGAGGAGGCAAGGGGCGCCATTCCCCTGACCTATTTCGAACACGGCACCCTGGCCGCCATGTGGCTGATGATGCGCGCCGGGGTGGAGGTGGCGGTGCTGGAGGTGGGGCTGGGCGGACGCCTGGACGCGGTGAACGTCTGGGATGCGGACTGCGCCGTGGTGAGCGGCATCGACCTGGATCATCAGGATTATCTGGGCGACACCCGGGAGGCGATCGGCTACGAAAAGGCGGGCATCTTCCGCGCCGGCCGTCC
>JBGSHR010000211.1:0-2531 GCA_041752155.1 Thiobacillaceae bacterium
GTTCGCCCTCTCCGCCCAGACCGACACGCGCCTGCTGGTGGCCAGCAACGGCGGCTACGGCTTCCTCTGCACCCTGGGCGACCTGCTCTCGCGGCAACGCGCCGGCAAGGCCTTCCTCACCCTGGAAGCGGGCTGGGTGCCCCTGGCGCCGGTAGCCCTGGACGGCACCTGGGTGGCGGTGGCCGCCGACAACGGCAAGCTGCTGGTCTACCCCATGGAAGAAATGAAGATCCTCACCGGCGGCAAGGGCGTGCAGCTCATGAAGCTGGAAGACAACGAGCGCCTGGTCGCCGTGGTCTGCTTCGACGGCCAGCGCCTGACGGTGGAAGGCAAGACCCGCACCGGCCGCCCGGCCAACGCGGTGCTGTCCGGCGAGGCCCTGGAAAAACACCGCCAGCACCGGGCCAAGAAAGGCCAGGCCCTGGAGAAGATCGTGCATCCGGAACGGCTTGGACAGGGTGAGTGAGCGGCGCTCGGGTCGCGGGGGTTTCCGGGGTAGGTAACCAGGCGGGCCAGCCCTTCGACGGGCTCAGGACAGGCCCTTCGACCAGGCTCAGGACAGGCTTCGATACGCCCGCTATGCGGGCTACTCAGCACGAACGGAGGTGGTTCATCCGACAAGGGCCGTACGTCCCGAGTAGGCAGCCCGTTCGTCCCGAGTAGGCGCGTAGCGCCGTATCGAGGGAAGCGCGCGAGCTAACTGTGAGTCGGCCTTCAGGCCGACCCACAAGCTGCCTTGCCTTTTATCCCGACGCCCACGCGCATCCCTTCCCCGGACTCGCTGAGCTCCTCCAGGCTACTTGCTGCTGTGTCTATAGAGGGGTAGCTGACAGGCTTGCAGGCCGGAGCAGTCTGGAAAACCCCGCAGGCTGTGCCTGCGCCCTCCCATCTTCGATGACGTTGACCCAACCCGTCGGGGGAGGGGCTGGGCGGCCTTGCGGCCGCCTTGCAACGGCGTAATCACGTTCAGCTGTGAAGAGCCCAAATCTCCCGCCGGCTCAGGAACGGGACCGGGCCGGGCGCCGCTTGATGCTGTCGTTGGCCCTGGAGGCCTCCCGGTGGGGCGCCTCGCCGGGTATCTCCAGGATGCGCACCTTCACGGTTTTCCCCTTCAGCTTGCCTTCCGCCAGGCGGCGTTGCGCCTCGGGGGCGATCTGGCGCGCCACCGCCACGTAGGTGGTGGACTCGGTGACGGTGATCTTGCCCACCTGGGCGCTGGTGAAGCCCGCCTCGCCGGTGAGGGCGCCCAGCACGTCGCCGGGGCGGATCTTCTCCTTGCGCCCGCCCAGGATTTGCAGGGTGACCATGGGCGGCAGCAAGGGCTTGGCGCTGGCGGGCTCCAGCTCGCTCAGGGGATGCCAGGCCACGTCCGTGCCCAACTCCTTGACGATGTTTTCCACGCGCCGCATCTGGTTGGGGCTGGCCAGGCTCAGGGCCCAGCCGTCCTGGTCGGCGCGGCCGGTGCGGCCGATGCGGTGGATGTAGATTTCGGGATCAGGGGTGACGTCGACGTTGATCACCGCTTCCAGCTGGGCGATGTCCAGGCCGCGCGCGGCCACGTCGGTGGCCACCAGCACCGAGCAGCTGCGGTTGGCGAACTGGATCAGCACCTGATCGCGTTCCCGCTGTTCCAGCTCGCCGTGCAGGGCCAGGGCGTGGAAGCCCCGGGCGCGCAGCACCTTGAGCAGATCGCGGCATTGCTGGCGGGTGTTGCAGAAGGCCAGGCTGCTCACCGGGCGGTAGTGGTCGAGCAGCTTGGCCACGGCCTCCAGGCGTTCCTCGTTGCTCACCTCGTAGAAACGCTGGCGGATCTTGTCGCTCTCGTGGCGCTCCAGCAGCTTCACCTCCTGGGGGTTGCGCAGGAACTGCCGGGTCAGCTTGTCGATGCCTTCCGGGTAGGTGGCGGAGAACAGCAAGGTCTGGCGCTTCTTGGGGCACTGCTTGGCGACGAACACCATGTCGTCGAAGAAGCCCATGTCCAGCATGCGGTCGGCCTCGTCGAACACCAGGGTGTTGAGAGCCTCCAGGTTCAGGCTGCCGCGCTACAGGTGATCCATGATGCGGCCCGGTGTGCCGACGACGATGTGGGCGCCGTGCTCCAGGCTGTTCCTCTGGGGCCGCATGGTGGTGCCGCCCACCAGGGCGAGGATCTTGATGTTGTCCGCGCCGCGCGCCAGGCGGCGGATCTCCTGGGTCACCTGGTCGGCCAGCTCCCGGGTCGGGCACAGCACCATGGCCTGCACGGCGAAGCTGCGCGGGTTCAGGTTGGCCAGCAGGGTGAGAGCAAAGGCGGCGGTCTTGCCGCTGCCGGTCTTGGCCTGGGCAATGATGTCCTTGCCCAGCAGGGCGGCGGGCAGGCTGGCGGCCTGGATGGCCGTCATGCTCAGGTAACCGAGCTGCTGCAGGTTGGCCAGCATGGCCGGGGTGAGCGGCAGCTGGCTGAAATCGGAGGCCGGGGGCGCCGAAGCGGGGGATGTCGAGGATGCAGAAGTCATCCCCAATTATCCGGCTTGCCAGGGAGGGCGCCGTTC
>JBGSHR010000212.1:0-2912 GCA_041752155.1 Thiobacillaceae bacterium
GCTGCGGCCCAGTCCTTCCTCCGACGCCTTGCGGGCGGCATTCCGCCAGGAAGTGAAGCGGCGCCAGCGCCAGAGTGACGGCACGATCTCGCTGGATGGCGTGCGCTTTGAAATCCCGGCCCGCTATCGTCACTTCCAGGATGTAGTGGTGCGTTATCCGCGCTGGGATCTCAGCCTGGTCGATCTGGTGGACCCGCGCGAGGGGACGATCCTGGCACGCCTCTTTCCCTTGGACCGCACGGCCAATGCCGACGGTCGGCGAGCGGTCATCGCTTCACAGCCCGAGGAGGTTTCGGCAAGCGATTCCTCGCGATCGCCGGCCGAACTGCCGCCGCTTTTGAAGCAAATCCTCGCCGAGTACTCGGCTACGGGTCTGCCACCGGCCTACTTGCCCAAGAACCCTTCGCCGAAGCAGCACGAGGAAGGAGGTGCGGCATGAGTGCCAAGAAATTACTCGCCCTGTGGGGCCTGAGATGGAACCCGTTCACGCCCGAGCTTCCCAGGGATGCGCTCTTGATGACGCCGAAAATCGAAAACTTCGCCTGGCGTGTCGAACAACTGGTCCAGGAAGGGGGCTTCGCCTTGATCTGCGGCGAGTCGGGAAGCGGCAAATCGGTGGCCTTGCGGATCGTGGCGCAGCGGCTGGCGGCGCTGCGCGACGTGACGGTGGGCGTGGTGGAACGGCCACAGTCCAAGAGCGCGGACTTCTATCGGGAGCTGGGAGAGATCTTCTCGGTCCAACTCCGCCCGTCGAATCGGTGGGGCGGCTTTCGCGCCCTGCGAGAGCGTTGGAAGGCCCACGTGGCTTCCACGCGGATCAAGCCGGTGTTACTGGTGGACGAAGCCCAGGAGATGCACCCCAACGTGCTGAGCGAGCTGCGGATCCTGGCCAGTGCCGACTTCGACGCCACGTCGTTGTTGACTGTGATCCTCTGCGGAGACGGGCGGTTGCTGGAGTTGTTGCGCCAGGAGGCCCTCGTGCCGTTGGGAACCCGCATCCGCACGCGGCTGCACACCGACCCCGCGTCGCGGGACGATCTGCTGGAGTTGCTGCATCATGCCTTGGCGAAGGCGGGGAACGCGACTCTGATGACGCCCCAACTGATGGACACGCTGGTGGACCACGCGGCCGGCAACTACCGGGTGTTGATGACCATGGCCGCGGATCTGTTGGCGCAGGGCCTGGCCCGCGAGGTGGAACAACTCGACGAGAAGCTGTACCTGGAGGTGTATCAAGCGCACCGGCCCGTGGCCCCGTCGAAGAAGAAAGGCAGGGTGTGACGATGGTCGTTGATAGTCATGACCCGCTTCCGGTGGTCCGTGTGGACCAGATCCCTCGGGAAGAGAATGCCACGCGATGGTTGGTCGAGCAGTTGTGGGGGGATTCGTCGGTGGGGGTGATCGGAGGCGCCCCGAAATGTGCCAAGACGTGGCTGGGGCTCGATCTGGCGCTGAGCGTGGCGACCGGCACGGCCTGTCTGGGCAGGTATGCCGTGCCGCGGCCAGGCCCGGTGTTGATCTATCTGGCGGAGGATGCCTTGGCCGTGGTGCGGGAACGTGTGGAGGGCATGGCCCGGCATCGCGGGCTGGAACTGGCCGGCGTCCAGATCCACGTGATCACGGCCCCCGCCTTGCGATTGGATCGCCAGCCGCACCGCAACCGGCTTCTGGAGACCGCCCAGCGCTTGCAGCCCCGCTTGCTGCTGTTGGATCCGCTGGTGCGGTTGCATGGCGTGGACGAAAACAACGCCGGAGAAGTGGCCGAACTGTTGGCCTACTTCCGGCTCCTGCAACGGCAACTGGACCTGTCGGTGATCCTGGTGCATCACGCGCGGAAGAACGCCGCGGGGGGAGCGGCCGCCGGGCAGGGCTTGCGGGGTTCAAGTGACCTGCATGCGTTCGGGGACTCGAACCTCTATCTGCGCCGTGTCCGAGAACGCCTGGTGTTGTCCAGTGAGCACCGTGCGGCTCCCGCAGCGCCCCCCGTGACGCTGGAACTGGTGGCCGGCGACGCGGCTACCACCCACCTGGAGGTTGTCGCCGAGGCGCCCGGCGATGGGCAAGGAAACCTCCAGGAACAAGTGCTGGCATGCTTGGTTCCAGGGAAAGAGTTGACGCGTGCCAGGCTGCGCGACTTGCTGTCGGTCCAGAACCAGCGTTTGGGCGAGGCCCTGCAGACGCTGGAGCGCGCCGGGAAGATCCGCCGTTCCGCGGCGGGCTGGCGGCGTGTGGGCTGAGTGTGAAAAGCGGACCGTTCCGCGTTCCTTATAGAGATAGCGGGAACGGAACGGTCCGCCTTCTTCTATTCCTATCCACGAACCAATCCCACCCCCTCCGAGGAACCAGTATGCCCGGTATCGACTTCGACCGGTTGCGTGCGGAAGTCCCCATGCAGCAGGTACTGCAGCTACTTGGCTTCCAGCCGAAGCGTTGTCGTGGCGTTCAGTGGTACGGCCACTGTCCCTTATCCGACTGCCCACCCCGTCGCCGACTATGCTTCTCGGTCAACGTGGCCCTGGGCCGCTACTACTGCCATCGTTGCCACAGCCACGGCCATCAGATCCAACTCTGGGCAGCGGCCACCGGCCTAGAACTACATCCCGCCGCCGTCCATCTCTGCGCCGCGTTGGGACGCGAAGTGCCCTGGATTCAACGCTGGTGAGCGATACAGGCATCTTTACGCGAAACCATTGGACTATGTGTCACGCCCTGAACCACGGCACAGAGAAGAGGCCACCGGTACTTGCCCCGCGCATCACGCGACCATACGCCCCTCGATTATCATCTTCAGAGGAGCCTCGATTATCGCGATCGCTCTCAGGTGCCGGCGGCCGAGGCAGTGTCGGGGAAGTCTCCGTGATAGCCGCCCTCGCCCTTGCTGCGGTTGCGCTGCTGACCGGCCTTCATCTTGC
>JBGSHR010000213.1:0-3366 GCA_041752155.1 Thiobacillaceae bacterium
GGCCGCCGGCAAGCGCCGCCCCGGCTGATCCGGCGGCCTCCCGCCCCGATCCCGTGGGTGAGTAAGGGGTTGGGGCGGTGGGAAGCCGTTCGGGATGGGCTATAACCGGGGTCTTTTCCCGATTATTTCCCGCTATCGGAACCTGACCCAGGCTTTCCCGCCATCCTCCCGCGTCGCCTGGCTATACTCTGTTTTACTGAAATTCAGAAATACGGAGCATGGCCATGTCAGAAACCCTCATCGTCTCCAGCCGCGGCCAGATCACCCTGCCGGCCAGCATGCGCAAACACCTGGGCATCGAACCCGGCGGCGCCCTGATCATCGAGGAGCGCAACGGCGAGCTCACCCTCAAGCCCGCCGCCGTGCTCAAAATCGAACGCTATAGCGACGAACAGATCGCCCAGTGGGACGCCGAAGACCGGCTCAGCCCCGACGAGCGCAAGCGCATCCTGGCCAAGCTCCAGGGCAAGTGATGCGCCTTTTCCTGGATGCCAACATCCTGTTTACGGCGGCCCACAACCCCAATGGAAAAGCGGCCCTGGTCCTGGAACTCGGCCAGGCGGGCATCTGGCAACTGTTCACCAGCGCCTATGCCCTGGAGGAAGCGCGCCGCAATATCGCCCGCAAATACCCCGATTGCCTGGCGCGGCTGAACGAGCAAACCCAAGGCCTGCGCATGGCCCCCGATTTGCCTGAAACGAATTGTCCGCAAGGCCTGCCGGAGAAGGACTGCCCCATTTACCGCGCCGCCCAGGCCTGCAAGGCCGATGTGCTGCTCACCGGAGACCGGCGGGATTTCGGATTCCTGATGAACGACCGCGCAAAGGCGGAGGGGCTGTTGATTCAGAGCGTGGCGGAGTTTCTGGCGGGGGGTGATTAATTCGCGCTTGGAGCCTTTGGTTCGGCGCGTAATCGGTATGCAATTGGTAGCGAGTGGTAGGGCGGATTAGCGCAGCGTAATCCGCCGGATGAAACATACGGCGCAATGCACTTCGTTTATTGCGCCCTACCGGGCTGCTATTGCTGCAATTTGAGAATTAATGCGACGCTGACCCCTTTGGCCCCTCTTTCGATTTAGGACACGACACCTATTACTTTCGGATTCAGGGATTTGATTCACCATCTAACCACCACCGGCCATAAGAATCAATCCGAGATGGGTGTGGCACAACGACCTCGTCAAGAATTTCGTATTGCGGAAATCCCGGAATCTGCCCGATTAATTTTCCACCCAGATAATCTTCCGTAATCTCTCTTTTTCGATCACATTGCGTTCGATACTGTAAATATAAGTGAGTCCTGTCGTTTGTACCGAACCTCATACTTGCAATTCGCGGTTTTTGGCGTGCCACAGCAGCGCGCTTGTCTTCATCAAACAAACGATAAATTAACCTTTCCCGTTCTTCGCCTGGCATATTCTCCGGCCAGTAAAAACGGACCTTTACGATGCACTCAGAGCGCGTGAAGCGTGGTTTGCTTGTATCACCGCTATCGCCCCTCAAGGGCAACGGGGCAAAAACGAAAAGACTTATCAGCAGGCAGAATTTATTTACTATAGACATCAATGTAGTTCCCAGAAGAATTGTCTGCATAAGATGCTTCAGGGGCCAAAGGAGGGGCCAAAGGAGGGGCCAAAGGGGTCAGCATCGCAATATTTACTGGCAAAGAAAGAATCCGACCCACCCCATTTGACGCAGGGCTAACCGGGGCCGGATTCAGTTTCTCCCCCTTCAAGCCCGCTCCATCTCCGTCAGTGCCGCCTTCGCCAAAAACCCTGATCGCATCAGGTGGTGGGATTTGGCGTAGGCGTCGATCCGTTTCACCAGGCCTTCGGGCAGGGACACATTCAGCCGTACCGGGCGGGTGGAGAGCAGGCTGATGTCCACGTCCACCAGCATCCAGACGCCGCCTTGGTATTCGGGTTGGGCGGCGAGCCGTTCCAGGGGGGTGGGGGCGGGAATGTCCAACTCCTCGCCTTCGCAGTAGAGCTCGA
Organism: Thiobacillaceae bacterium; assembly: GCA_041752155.1. Lineage (GTDB taxonomy): Bacteria > Pseudomonadota > Gammaproteobacteria > Burkholderiales > Thiobacillaceae > PFJX01. Next base: position 1,994 of record JBGSHR010000213.1, read on the forward strand.
TGGCTTCCTGAATCCTGGCGGGGAGTTCTTCCCAGTGGTCGGCCGCCGAATAGCAGCCGGGGAAATCCGGGACGGTTACGCCGTGGGCGTGGGTGTCGTCGCCGACGTGGATGTAGACGGGGTAGAGCATGTTCACCTCCATTCCCAACCGGCTTGCCGGTAGATGTTGCGCAGCGTGCCGACCGGCATGTCCTTGCGCGGATGGGGAACCACGACATGGCCGGGGATGCCTGGGGGCTTGAATTTGGCGTGGTCGCCTCGGGGAAGCACTGAACAATCCTTCTCGAAGAATCGCCGGCAATAGGCTTTAACCAGCGCCTCCCTAGCGATTCCCCCCCGCCACCAGCCGGTACTCATACAGCCGGCACTCCAGCGGCCCGTTGTACAGCGGGATGCGGCGGGTGGCCTTGAGGCCGATGCCCTTGGGCAGTTCCGGGTCGGCGGAGAACAGGTAGGCGTGCCAGCCGGGGAAGTGCTGTTTCAGGTTGTCGCCCATGCCCTTGTACAGCTCGGCCATGCCTTCCACGGACAGGCGCACGCCGTAGGGGGGGTTGGTGACGATGATGCCGGTCTCGGTGGGCGGGTCCACGTTGAGGAAGTCGCCTTCCATGATGCGCACGCACTCCAGCACGCCGGCGGCGCCCAGGTTGAGGCCGGTGGCGCGCACCATGTCCGGGTCGATGTCGGTGCCGAAGATGGGCAGGGGTTCCCGGGGCCGTTCGTTGCCTTGGGCGTCCTTGCGCAGGCGCTGCCATTCCACCATGTCGAAGTCGCGCAGCTTTTCGAAGGCGAAGTGGCGCTTGATGCCGGGGGCGATGTTCAGCGCCATGAGGGCGGCCTCCAGCAGGATGGTGCCGCCGCCCATCATGGGGTCGTAGAGGGGGATGCCCGGGCGCCAGCCGGCCAGCTTGAGCAGGCCCGCGGCCAGGGTCTCGTTGAGGGGGGCGAGGGCGGGTTGCACCCGGTAGCCGCGCCGGTTGAGGGGCTCGCCGGAGAGGTCGATGTAGAGGGTGTAGCGTTCCTCGGACAGGTGCATGAGCACCGGGATGTCCGGGGCGTGGGTGTCGACGCTGGGACGCTCGCCCCAGGCGGCGCGGAAGCGGTCGCAGATGGCGTCCTTGACCTTGAGGCTGATGAAATTGAGGCTCTTGAGGGGGCTGTTCTTGCCCAGGGTGGTGACGGCGATGGTGCGGCCCGGGTCGAACCAGGCGGGCCAGTCCAGGGCCAGGGCGTCGTCGTAGAGGTCCTGCTCCAGGCGGTAGCGGCCTTCCGCCACGCGCCACAGCACGCGGATGGCCAGGCGGCTCCATAGATTGACCTTCCAGGCCAGGGCCTGGCTGCCAACGAAGGCCACGCCGCCGGAGCCGGGCTGG
>JBGSHR010000214.1:0-2475 GCA_041752155.1 Thiobacillaceae bacterium
ATGGCCAGGCTGGCGCCGCCCCCGAAGCTGACGGTCAGCCAGTGGGCGGACCGCCACCGCCAGCTGTCAAGCGAGGCAAGCGCCGAGCCCGGCCAGTGGCTGACGGAGCGCGCTGAGTACCAGCGCGGGATCATGGATGCCTGCAACGAGCCGGGCATCCGCCGCGTGGTCATTCAGTCGTCCGCCCAGGTCGGCAAGTCTGAAATCCTGCTGAACATCGGCGGCTATTTCATCCACCAGGATCCGTCGCCGATCATCTTGCTCCAACCAACCATTCAGATGGCGGAGTCGTTCTCGCGCGACCGCGTCGCCACCATGATTCGCGACACCCGCGTCCTGTCCGACCTGGTCGCGGACCCGAAGTCGCGGGACTCCGGCAACACCCTGCTCCACAAGAAATTCGTCGGTGGTCACCTGACCCTGGTGGGTGGCAACAGCCCGGCTTCGCTTGCGTCGCGGCCGATCCGGATCGTGCTGGCCGACGAGATCGACCGCCTGCCGGTGTCCGCCGGCAAGGAGGGCGACCCCCTTCTGCTGATCGTGAAGCGGACGAACAATTTCCACAACGCGCTGGTGGTCGTGGTCAGCACCCCGACCGTGGACGGCGCCAGTCGCATTCAGATCGAGCACGGCGACAGCGACCAGCGCTTCTACAACATGGCGTGCCCCACCTGCGGCGTGCTGCAGCACTTCAAGTGGATGAACTTCCACTGGCACCAGGACCTGGTGAACAATCCGCAGGACATCTGGATGGAATGCGAAGGCTGTGGGGCCGCGATCCGGGAGACCTCGAAGGCGCTGATGGTGCGCAACGGGATCTGGATTCCCACGGCTACCAGCCGGGGCGTGGCCGGCTTCCACCTCAACGAGCTGATCAGCCCCTGGCGGACGTGGGAGCAGATCCGGAACGACTTCCTGGACGCCAAGCGCGACCCCGAGCTGCTGCGGGTGTTCGTCAACACCAGCCTCGGCGAGTGCTTCCAGGAGCAGGGAGAAGGCCTCGAGGGCAACAGCCTGCTGGCGCGGGTCGAGCAGTACGATGCCGAAGTCCCCAACCAGGTGCTCTTCCTGACCGCGGGGGCCGACACACAGCCAGACCGCATTGAGGTAACCATCGACGGTTGGGCGGCTGGCGAGGAGTGCTTCAAGATTGCGCACCTGATCTTTTGGGGCGACCCCAACCGCCCCGAGGTCTGGCGTCAGCTCGACACCACCCTGCTGATGGGGCGATGGAAGCGCGCCGACGGCGTCGATCTCCAGATCAACGCCACCTTCATCGACAGCGCGGGTCACAACACCCAACGCGTCTACGCCTACTGCAAGAAGCGGAAGGGCCAGCGGATCTTCCCCATCGTTGGGCGCGCCGGGGAGGGGCGGCCGTTCGTGTCGAGCCCCGCGCGCAAGCGGTACGGTCGCAACAAGCTGCCCGTCGAACTATTCACCCTGGGTGTCGATGAGATCAAACTCGTCATCTACCGCCGGCTGGCGGCGGCCGAACCGGGGCCGGGCTACATCCACTTTCCGGCCAGGCCTGAGTTCCACGACGAATATTTCAAGCAGCTGACGGCCGAGAAACTCGTGACCAGTTACAAAAAGGGCGTGCCGAAGCGCGCATTCGTCCGTTCGCGCCCGCGCAACGAGGCGCTCGACTGCTCGGTCTACTCCTATGCCGCGATGATTCTCCTGCAGCCGGACTGGGACGCCCTGACCCGCCGCCGCGCCTCGCAAGCGCCAGCCGGTGACGATGTTGGCGCCCAACAAGCCGCCACCCCGAAGCCGAACGCGCTCACGCCGAAGCGCCGGCCAGGGCGCCGCGGTTGGATGTCCGGCCTCTAGGAGCTCCATGCCTGTCCTGGATTCGTTTCCGACCGAGATCCGGTCGGGCGACACCGTCAAATGGCTGCATAGCAGCCAGGACTACAGCCCCGATGACGGGTGGCTGCTCACGTACTACCTCCTGACGGCCGCCGCCAAGATCACGGTTACCGGCGTCGACCAGGGTGACGGCACCTGGCTGTGCACGCTGGCCATGGGCAGCAACACGCTGGCCGCCGGCCAGGCCAGCTGGGAAGCCAAGGTCCGGGACGCCACCACTCCGACCGAGCAGTACACCGACGCCACCGGCGTCTTCAAGGTCCTGCCCAATCTCGCCACCGCCTTGAGCCTGGATTCCCGCAGCCACGTGCGGAAGGTGCTGGACGCCGTCGAGGCCGCGCTCGAGGGCGCCGCGAGCAACGACCAGCTGGAGATGACCATCGGCGACAAGGTCGTGAAGTACCTGTCGCCGCTCGAGCTGGAGAAGCTGCGCTCGAAGTACCAGGCGAAGTGGGAACTGGAGCTGGACCGGGAGAACGTCCGCCGCGGCGGGTCGTCCAACAACACAGTGCGGGTGCGCTTTGGATAGCCCCAATTGGCTGACCAGGGTATTCGAGGGACGCCAGGCACAGCCGGCGGCCGTCGCCGAGCCCGTGCCGG